>DJZU01000102.1 GCA_002448715.1 Candidatus Neomicrothrix sp. UBA6944
GATAAGCCCGGACCGAACGAAGTGCTTGTCCAAGTTGTCAACGCCGGCTTATGTCACAGCGATCTCCACTTCATGGATGCCGCCTGGCAAACCCAGCTACCTGCAGTTATGGGCCATGAAAGTGCGGGAGTTGTTCAAGCAGTGGGCGATGACGTTGCCTACGTAAAACCGGGTGATCACGTGATCACTTGCCTTTCGGTGTTCTGCGGCAACTGTGACCTTTGTCTGACTGGCCGGCCGAACTTGTGCCGCAATAACGCCGCAGTGAGCCGATCCGACGATGCCACACCGCGGCTATCCAAAAGTGACGGTACTGCGGTCACCCAATTTGCTCGACTCGGTGGTTTCGCTGAAGAAATGTTGGTTCATCAAAACGCAGTAGTCGCGATTCGAGAAGACATGCCGCTAGATCGAGCGTCGCTCATCGGCTGCGGTGTCACCACCGGAGTGGGAGCTGTCTTCAAAACCGCGAAGATCGAACCAGGGTCAACTGTTGCTGTGTTCGGTGCCGGAGGCATAGGCCTTTCAGCGGTGCAAGGGGCCCGAATTGCTGGAGCCGGGCGAATCATCTCCGTTGACGTAACCGACGACAAATTAGAAACAGCTCGTTCGGTAGGTGCTACTGACACAGTGAATGGAGCTGAAACTGACGCTGTTGCCGCGATTCACGAAATGACCAAAGGAGGGGTTGACTACGCCTTCGAATGTATTGGTCTTAAAGCAACGTGCGAGCAAGCGTGGTCCGCATCCAAACTGGGTGGAACAACGGTCATTGTGGGAATGATGCCCTTCGGTGAGAAGATCGAAATTCCCGGCTACGAAGTATTCATGATGGAGAAGCGACTGCAAGGTTCCATGATGGGATCTAACTCGTTTCGAGTTGACATGCCCCGATATGTCGACATGTACCTCGACGGTCGGTTGATGCTCGACGAGATGATTTCCAGCCATATCCACCTTGATCAGATCAACGAGGGTTACGAACAAATGCGTCAGAAAGTCGGAGCTCGAACCGTTATCGACTTCTCTTGATTCCTCAATCGTTCGACTAACAACATCTGGAGCGTGCGACGTGGAAGTTGATGGCAAAGTAGCGGTCGTGACCGGAGGGGCGAGTGGCATGGGTCTAGCAATGGCCCATACCTTTGCCAACGCAGGTATGAAAGTGGTGTTGGCCGACATAGAAGATGACGTCCTTAACCAGGCCGCGACTGAGATGAGCGAAGCAGGACATGACGTCATAGGGGTGCGGACTGATGTGTCGCAGCTTGAGGAGGTTCAAGCCCTAGCCGAACAAACCTTGAAGAAATTTGGAGCCGTGCACGTACTGTGTAACAACGCTGGGGTCGGAGTGGGGGCACCGGTAGGAAATACTTCAATAGCGGACTGGAAATGGACGTTAGATATCGACCTGTGGGGTCCGATTTACGGCGTTGAGACGTTCCTGCCCCTTATAGAGGAACAAGGAGAGGGGCACATCAACTCAACTGCGTCAATGGCAGGGCTTTATGCCGGAGCGTCACTTGGTGCATACAACGTGGCGAAGCATGGTGTCGTTGCGCTGATGGCTTCCTTAGAGCGCGACCTTCGATGGCGAGATTCCAAGGTACGGGCATCAGTGCTTTGTCCCGGACCTATCAACACCAACATCGTGGACAGTGAAAGAAATAGAGATCCTGATGACGCTGCCCAACATACCGACTCGGAACAAGGTCAAAAGTTTTGGGACTTCCTGACACGCACCCTTGCAAGTGGAATGGACCCTGCCGAAGTAGGCCCAATGGTTCTAGCCGCGATCGTCAATGAGAAGTTCTGGATTCTTACCCACCCCGAAATGGGAGAGATTGCGATCAACCAGTCGCGAGCGATGCTTGAAGACCAGCGGCTGACTCGGTAATCGAACTAGAAATCTAAGAAAAATCGAAAATCTAAGATTATGTAGAAAAATGGCCTGAAACCTACATACTTGTGGGAAGTGAGCCTCAACCCTTCTGCCGTGCAACCAAACGTTTGGCGCGTTGAACCACAAGATCCGGTCCTGCAAGATTCACGCTCTGCTTTCCAATATCGGTGGGTGTTGCTCTGGGTGATCGGGTTATCGGTTCTGGGTTTCGGTTCTCTGATGACGTTAGTAACAGCGGCTCTTCCCACTATTGCTGCCGATTTGAACACTTCAACAGCTAACGCCGGTTGGGTGCTCACCGGATTGATGCTTGCCATGGCTGTCGGTACTCCAGCCGGAGGCAAATTGGGAGATATATACGGTCATCGCAACACCTTCATTTGGGGTCTGGTTGGAATGACCGTGACCATGATCATGAACTATTGGGTCTGGAACATCGGCACCTTCATCGCAGTTCGAGTTCTCTTTGGGATAAGTGGAGCTCTTCTGATGCCCAGTGGTATGGCTCTGTTAATGCACGCGTTTGGTATCGAAGAGCGAGCAAAGGCTGTTGGGTGGTTTCAGTTCGCTATGACCGGGGCGCCGACCATTGGTGTTGTCGCAGGCGGTCCTCTACTTGACATTCTGGGATGGAGATCAATCTTCGCGATCTTTGGGGTGATCGGAGCTATCGCAACAGTGCTCGCAATCGTTGTGGTCAAGCCCATCCCCAAGGGTGAACGCTCCGCGATCGACTGGCTCGGCGCCCTCTTTTTGGCTGCAGCGACCCTTCTCATACTTCTTGCTATCACCCGTATTCCTAAGGTCGCTGGTAGTGGAGCGTCGGTGCTGACAGACCTGCCCATCTTGCTGCTATTTGGGTTGAGTTTGCCGCTCTACGTGGTGTTTGTTATCTGGGAAAAACGAGTTCCGTCACCGCTTTTGGATATACGTCTATTCTCAAAGCCAACTTTTGCGCTTCCACTTGGTTCGGCCGCATGTAGCCAATTCGCCTACATGGGTGCTTTTGTCGTTATTCCCAGCGTCCTGCAGGGCCCCTACGGCTATTCGGTAGGCGCAGCTGCATTGCTGATGGTCCCTCGGCCTGGAGTGTTTGCCATTGCATCGCCTCTAGGTGGAACGTTGGTGACCAAAGTAGGTATGCGGTTCCCCATGGTTGTCGGGTCAACTGCAATGATCTGCTCGATGCTTGCTTTCGCCTACGGGAGCGACCCAGCGAACTTCGGTTTGGCGCTCATCATGGTTGGGTTGGTTATGTCGGGAGTCTCGGCGGGTATTGGCTCACCCGCCTACCAGACAATGGTGGCGAATTCAGTTGACGATGCCGACCTCGGTATCGCCAACGGCATGAACCAGACAGTGATGTGGATGGGCATGATCCTCGGAATTCAATCAATGTTGGCGTTCGCCGGTGCCGACATGTCTCTAGGCAGACTCAGAGCAACGTTCATCTTCGCAGCTGCTATTGCTGCTCTGGGTTATTCCGCTCCGCTGTTTGCTACGAGGTCACGAAAAGAAGATTCAGGTTAAGCATCTGAACTAGATACCTGAGCTGTTTGACCCGGGCATGGAACTGTGAGCAAAACTATGTCCATGGCCTTTCAACTTGACCTACACACGCTTGAACTTGAACCCGATGGCGAAGTGTTACGCATCTGGTTCAACCGTCCCGAATCCCGCAACGCTCACAACCAACAGATGGTCCAAGAAGTAGGCGACCTATTTATCGCGCTTAACAGCCAATCAGAGTTCCGTGTAGCGGTGCTTGGTGGAAGGGGAAAGTCCTTTTGTGCCGG
>DJZU01000120.1 GCA_002448715.1 Candidatus Neomicrothrix sp. UBA6944
CCCGAAAATGAGAAGTTCAGTCCTTCGTTACGCATCGGAGGGGTGAATGCGACAGTCGTGGGGTCACCGGTCTGGCTGAGATTGTCGATTGCGGGGCCTCCGGGATAGCCCAGTCCCAGGTATCGAGCGACTTTGTCGAAAGCTTCCCCTGCAGCGTCGTCGACTGTGGCGCCTAAGAGCCGGTACTGTCCGTGGTCTTGAAATTCAATGAGCATGGTGTGCCCGCCACTTACCAGCATCACAACCAATGGGAATTCAAGGTCTGGTTCTTCTAGCAGCGCTGCATATAGGTGAGCCTCGTGGTGGTTGATTCCGATGAATGGCACATTCCAGCCGAGGGCCAAGGCTTTAGCTGCAGATACTCCTATGAGGAGGCTGCCGATGAGCCCTGGGCCGTGGGTTGCCGAGACGGCATCAATGTCGTTGTCGGTGACTCCTGCTTCGACCATAGCTTCGGCGACTACTGGCGTAAGCAGTGACTCGTGAGCACGGCCGGCAATTTCAGGTACAACTCCTCCATAGCGGGCGTGGAGGTCGACCTGGCTGCTGACTACGTTCGCTAGCACTTGGTGCCCATCTACTACTACGGCAGCAGCTGTTTCATCGCATGAGGTTTCGATTCCGAGGATGACGGTCATGGTTGCCCCCAATCGGTAGTACCCGGTATTTGTTTTTCAATGTTGTTGAGTAGATGTTGGTGTTCGCTCTCTTGCACGTCGTGGCACCACATCACAAGTGCATCTTCGTGGTTGTCTGCGTAGTAGCCCGATCTGATTCCTGCGGGGGCGTATCCAAATAGGCGGTACAGGCTTTGGGCCCGTTCGTTGGAGACACGAACTTCGAGAGTCATGGCAGTTATGTTGTGTTCTAGGCATCCGCGGTGGATGGCGAGCAAGAGACGTTGGGCGATACCGAGTCTTTGTGTTTCTGGGTGGACGGCTACTGAGGTGATGTGTCCTTCGTCGTGGACGATCATGGCACCGCCGTAACCCGCGATTCGGTTGTCGTGTCTGGCCACGTAATAGACGCGTTTATCTCGCCGACGAAGTTCATCGTGGTACATCGAGGTCGTCCAAGGCTTTGTGTAGACCTGTTTGTCGATGCTTCTGATTGCTCGAACGTGGCGTTTTCTCATGGTTTCTAGAACAATGTGGGTTTCTGCGGTCATCATGAGCGTTCTCTTTGCTGCCAGTTGATACGCGCGTCGGGTGCCCTGAGATATAAGGGGGTGACTTCAGATGCGGGAACGAATTCTTCGCGAAGAGCACGGGGGTGGGCAAGTTCGACTAACGATCCAGCGTTGGGGTATCGGAATCCTTCTTGTCCTATTTCGACCCCTCGCATCTTTTCGAATGTTTCGGCGTAACGCTGCGCGCCGTCGCCCACCACGAGGCAGTCTTCTCCGTGAGCGGCAAGTTGGCTAGCGACGTTTTCTGGGTGGTCAACGTTTGGTTCTGAAATTCTTTGTATGCCGCCTGCGGTTTTTCGGTAGGTGGCGTAGAACATTTCACCTCGACGGGCGTCAACAGTTGAGACGATGAGTCGGTCGGAAAATCGAGCGGGAAACGCAGCTAAATCAAGACTGGAGATTCCAATCATGGGTACTTTGCACGCATGCGCTACTGCTTTAGCGGTAGCTAACCCAACGCGCAGGCCCGTGAAGAGCCCAGGCCCGATATCGACAGCGACCACTCCTATGTCGTTAAGTTCGAGTTGAGTCTGAGCGCACAGGAATTGGATTGCGGGAGCGAGGGTTTCGGCGTGGCGTCGGTCACGGGCCGTGTGGAAGGAGGCTATGACCCCTTCGTGGCCTCCTATGGCAACTCCGACCTGGGGTGTGGCTGTCTCTATGCCTAAGACCAACATGTCAGAGATCCCCGCTTTGATTGGCGGTCCATTGTGTCCAGACCAGCGTGAGTTCGGCGCTTCTTGAAACCCATGAGGGTCCGATGGGTTCGATTTCGAATACCCGCGCGTCTTCTATGTCTTCTGGGTGTCCCAGTTGAATCCGTATACGGAGGAAGTCTCTAGGTAGTTCGGGCACCACGACTTCCCCCCACTCGATACAGATGGCGGCGTGGTCTTCGAGAAGTTCGGGTAAGTCGAGATCAAGAACTTCGGCCAGGTTGTCCAGGCGATAGACGTCGAGATGATGCAAGCGCAGGCGGCCTTCATAACTTGCCGCCAAGGTAAATGTGGGGCTTGTTACTTGTTCTGTCACTCCGAGTGCTGCTGCGAGTCCTTGGACGAACGCCGTTTTTCCTGCTCCTAGGTCTCCGGAAAGAAGAATGACGTCTCCGGGGCGCAGCAGCGGTTCGAGGGCCGCGGCGACCTGCCGGGTGGCTTCAACGGAGCGGGTTCGAACATGCAACATGGGGGATTAGTTTCGATTGTACGGCTGCCTAGGGGTGCCAGCGGCGCGGTACCCGTGCTGTTATTGCGGTCAGTATTTCGTAGGGGATGGTGTCGGACCATCGAGCGAGGTCTTGGACACTTATTTGGTGGTCGCCGGTGGCGCCAATGAGGATTGCTTGGTCTCCGTTGAACGCACTTGTGGCGCCGATGTCCACCATTGTTTGGTCCATGCAGACTCGTCCGACAACGTTGTGGCGATTGTTGTTGATGATGACCTGAGCCTGGTTGGAGAGTGCGCGTCGGTAGCCGTCTGCGTAACCAACTGGAAGGGTGACGATTCGGGTTGAATCTGTTGGTGCCCACGTGCCGCCGTAGCTAACTGGGTTTCCCGCCTCAACGACCTTGAAGTAGATGACTTCGGTTTGCCATGAAAGCACGGGATGCAATTCGATGCTGAGGGGCTCGGTGGTAGGCGCGACGCCGTATAGGAGTAGACCCGGTCGAACGAGATCAAGATGGGCTTCTGGTAGGGCCAAGATGGCCGCCGAATTTGCGATATGCCGTTTCGGCGTTGGCAGATCGTGACGGGTAAAGAATTCGAGGGCACTGAAGAATCGTTCCAACTGAAGCCGAGCAAAGGTCAGGTCGGGGTCGTCAGCTGACGCGAAATGGCTGAAAACGCCTTCTACCTCAATCGAATGGCATTGGAGGGCGGTTTCGAAAAGGGTGTCTGCGTTGTAGTGATGGATTCCAATCCGTTCCATACCTGTGTCGATTTTGAGGTGAACCCTAGCGGTCGTTTTGGCTGCTTCGGCTGCTTCGTTGATTTGCTTGAGTTTGTCCACCGAGGGAGCAGTGAACGTCAGTCCGTGTTCAATGAAAAGCGGTATTTGACGTTCGACTGCTCCTCCAAGTACGTGAATTGGAATTGTGATTCCGTGTTTTCGGAGCGCGACCCCTTCTTCTACGTATGCCACCCCCAAGCATGGTGCGTCGAGTTGTTGGAGTCGTTGCGCGACTTGGGTAAGCCCGTGTCCGTATGCATCAGCTTTTACTACCGGCATGACTTCGGCGGTGCCAACATGAGATTGGATAGATGCGTAGTTGTGCGCGAGTGCGTTGAGGTCAATGTCGCACCATGTGGGACGTCGAGTGTCGATCATGAAAGCATCGCTAACTGCGCTGGTTGGAGCAGGAGGGGAAGGTCGCTAGCTGTCATGCCGGGTTGAGCGAGTTGAGCGGCGCGGCCATGCCAATGGGCTGCCGCTGCTACTGCAAGATGTGTTTGAGGGTAGTTGATTAATGCTCCCATGATGCCTGCTAATACGTCCCCGCTGCCAGCGGTGGCGAGGCGTTGGTCACCACTCCGTACAAAAGTGAGTTCACCGTTGGGGCTGCATACGATTGTTGTTGGGCCTTTGAGGAGCAGTACGCAGTCTTTCGATGCGTTGCGGACGTCGGTGCATCGGTCGTCGGTTGGTGGTGCTCCTGTGAGTTTTTTGAATTCACCGTCGTGAGGGGTGAGTACGGTGGGATTGCGACGGTTCTTTATGCATTGGGGGTGTGCAGCTACAGCCGCGAGTCCATCGGCGTCAACGATCACCGGCACTGGGGCTTTTTCAATGAGTTTTGCTGCTTCAGCGAGGGTTTGAGGATCTGACCCCAGACCCGGACCGATCAAAAGCCCATTGAAGCGTTCTAGGTCAGCTAGTGCTTCGGTTGCCCATTCGGACTCTAGAAGGGGTTTAGTAACCGCTTCGGTTGGGAGGTCGGGTTGTGATAGGTCAGCTGTGGGCGAGGAGACGACGACTATGCCAGCTCCTGCTCGTAAAGCACCGTGGGTAGCTAATTCTGCTGCTCCGATCATTCCCGGTGATCCGCCGATAATGCGCAGAGCGTTAGTCCATTTATGATCGGTAGCACTCCTTTGCGATAAAGGCTCCCGTAGGTCTCCATCGGTAATTAGGTTCATTTTGGAGTTAGGAATTTCAAGGCCAAGAGAAGCTATTTCAACTTCTCCAGCTCGGCTTGCGCCAGGTTCGAGTATCAGACCGGGTTTGAGTGCGCCGAAGGTGATAGTTCGATCTGCCTGTATAGAGCCACTGTCTATTCCGGTGAGCGCGTCGACGCCTGAAGGAATATCCACCGCTAAGACTGGACATGCGGGTTGGTTCGGTGGTTGCCAGTTATCTCGTAGTCCCGTGCCATAGGCCGCGTCGATGACGAGATCTGCGGTAGCTACCGGTTCGGAGTTCGGCTCGTAAAGTTTGCATCGCACTCCTCTGCGTTGAAGTAACCGTGCAGCTACGAGACCATCTTGTCCGTTGTTGCCTTTGCCAGCTATGACGTTGACTCGACGTCCGTAGCCACCTCCCAGCATCCGTAAAGCTGTGTTTGCTACTGCGTAGCCGGCGCGTTGAATGAGAAGTTGTTCTGATTCTGGCGCTGTTGCATCAACAGCTCTCATCTCTGTTGGAGTTACAACTGGTAGCACGTCCTCTTTACTCCGCTATAACGAACGCTTCGGCTATGGAAGAGGTATGACTGAGGGATATATGCCAGCCGTGAACCCCGCTGGACTCTGCGAGTTGAGCCGCAGCACCGTGAAGCTTTAGGTCTGGTCTACCGGAGCGGTCTTTGGTGACTTCTATTTCACGAAACCGAATGGTTCCTAGACCTACCCCCAGCGCTTTCATTACTGCTTCTTTTGCTGCAAATCTTGCTGCCAGTCGCTCGGTTGGGTCAGATGCAGAGTTGCAGTATGAAAGTTCGTCTTTTGTGAACAAACGTTGACTGATTTTTGCGCGCCGCTGAAGAACCGTGCGAAATCGATTGACATCTACGAGGTCAACGCCGATGCCAATCATGATGTCCAATGTTCCGCAAGGACGTACACCGGATTGGTAAGTAGTTCAACAACGTCAATTGTGGAGAGGATGTCGTCACGAAATGATGGATGGGATTCTGTGACAGCATCTTTGAGAGCTCCGTATCGACCGCGATAGCCCTGCATGACCGCGCGTATCGCCGAAGTAGGAAGCTGGTCGTGGAATCGACAATGAAGCAGAGTGAGGCCCGTTGTTTGATTGTCTTTAACTTCAGGTATGTGGATGACACTGCGCCCGTCGCTCCCTACTCCGACGGTGATTTCTTTTTCGAACGCCGCTCGATGTTTTCCACCTCTGAGGCTTGGGTCGCTGTCGGTCCTTGACGCGATACCTACGGCGATACCACCTCGGTCAATTACTTGAATTGTTGCGTCTTGGGTGACGTCGCCTTCGATTCGGTAGCGGGTCCAACCGGTGATCTCAACTATTGAAGCGTCTAGGGCGGCCAACGTTCGAAGACCACGATAGGACAGTCGGTCTCTAGGGGTACCAGCAGCGAGAGCAGCTTTAGCAAGCATTGAGTGAAGTAGCGTTTCGTCGGTTCTGGAAATGCCCACTGTCACGGTTTTGGCCTGATGTTTAATAGCGTCGATTGGGCGGGTGAGTTCATCGATCGCCTTGGTGAGGGCTGCGTTCAGATCGTCAATCACTACTCCTGGGCGCCCAACTTTTCCAACTTCGATTTGATAGCTATCTAATGACGCGACACCTGTCACATATCTCAAGATGGTGACGACCTTGGCAGCGGTGCTAGCTTCCAAATGCCCGTCGTAGCCAGAGCTTCGTAGTTCGTCTAAGAAAAGGGCTGCAGGTAACGCCAATTCGTCTTGTAGTTGCTCGAACGCACCATCGGGAAGCGTGCCCTTTGCGATTATGTTGTCAAGGGTCGAACGCATTTGTCGGAGGGGTAACGCTTGGCTATCAATGGCTAAGGCCGCTTCGTAGCCAAATAAGTGACCAACAATTGTCGCCAGAATGAAGTCGAGTGCAGGGTGCAGTCGGGGAACGTTAAGTAGCTCTGCTGCCGCTTCGAAACGAGTGTTTCCTTCGCTCGCGACAACTATTGGTGTGGCTTTGTGGGCGCGGTAAATAGCAATTTCTTTAGCGACGTCGTCAATATTTGAGCCGCTAAGTCCTGTGGCGCACACAAAGATGAGGGGTTCAGAGGACAGATCTATGTGTTTTTTGTCTTCGGTTCCATCTTCGGGGATGGCTTTGTAGCAGAGCTCCGAGAGCTTGATACGAATTTCGTTCGCTGCAATCCGGTTGGGGCCGTTCCCTACCACTGCCCAATACCTTTTTTGTGGGGCGTGGCGCTGGGCTGCGCGTGCGATAGCTGGTCGTGTAGCAATTACCTGTCTCATCGCGTCGGGAAGTGCCTGAAGTGCGGAGACCACGTTCGTTTGGTCGCGTTCCTCATCAACGAGATTTGCGAGGGCGCTGCTGAGTAACACCGAGGCCGCTACCTGGGCATAGAACGCTTTGGTCGAAGCGACTGACATTTCGACATCTCGGCCATCTGATGTGTATAGAACACCGTGTGATTTCGCGACTAAGTCACTCCCCCGGCGGTTCACTATTGCAATGATGTGCCCGCCGCGTTGACGGACGAGGTCTACAGTCCGATTGGTGTCGGTAGTAGTTCCTGACTGGCTCACCGCGATTACCAATGTGTCCGACATGTCTTCAGTCATTAGAAAGCCGCTGAGTTCGGTAGCAAGTTGGGCCTCAACTGTTATTTCTTGGCCTTTGAGGAGGGGTGTCAGGAATTGGGGAATTGTTCGAGCGGCCACCGCAGCGGTGCCTTGCCCAATCGCGACGACTCGTTTGATTTGTTTTTCGTTGAACGCTTTATGAAGTGCTTCTGGAACCGTTTCAGATCCAAGCTGGACTTTCAGTTTGTTATCTGATTCGACGATTCGCCCGCGGAGAGTTTTGTGCACTGACTCAGGTGCTTCTTGAATTTCCTTGAGTAGATAGTGGGGTGCTTCGCCGCGATCGATATCGCGAGTGGTGATATCAGCTTTGGTGATTTCTGCGGGGTCAATGGGCAATTGGGTTCCGTCGTAGGCAAGTCGAGTGATACCCGCAAGACTTCCCGCGTGTTCTCCATCTAGCTCAACGATTTGCCCCGCACTAGTTATCGGATGTTGGGGATCGGCGGGACGCTCACCATCCATTCGGATCCATTGGTTGGCTTCCTCCACTACTCCGTATGGCTCGCTCGCAACTACGTAAGAGTTGTCAGCTAACCCCACGTAGAGCGCCTGGCCGCTCCCTCGGAGCGCGAGGCTGAGCTTACGCGGCTGGTCTGCATTGTGGCTAACGATTGCCATTGACCCTTCGAAGGTAGACACCGTGTTTCGGAACGCCTCTATCTGGTTGGATGTGTGAGCGAGTTGAATGCTGAGAAGAGTGGGAATGACTTTGGCGTCGGTTGTTATTTCAGGGGAGATCTCTAGATTCCGTAATTCCGTGAGATCCATGTAGTTATCGATGTCGCCATTAAGGACCGCTGCTACGTGGGGGTGATCGTTTGTAGTTATTTGTTGTGAGTCCACGGGATGAGCATTGGCTTCAGATATCACGCCAACGCTGGCCCAGCGGGTGTGCCCCACGACGATCACTTGGGCCGCGGGCGCTGCCATTGCTTGGTGGAGCAGCTCGTCGTCACGTATCGCTGATCTGATTACCCTTGTGTTGTCCCCGAGTTCCCCAATTTCTGAGGCGTTTTTGTACACAAATGCTATGTGACTGCCGCAGTCGCGGATGGCACCTGATTGCAGAACGGGGTCGTTAAACCGGTGGCCATGGAGAGCTTCGGGGGGAAGCGCATGGTCGGCTACGAACACTTCGATTCCCGCTGAGTCACGTCCGCGGACCTCTAATCGGTCGAGAGCGGATAGGGCTGT
>DJZU01000045.1 GCA_002448715.1 Candidatus Neomicrothrix sp. UBA6944
TGGACTAGCGGCATGATCATGTCGTACTCCACCGAAGCCGTTCTTTGGGGAACCTGGATCAAACAAAATCTTGCTGACCAGCTTCCAGTAAAGGTCGCCGGCCTCGTAATGGACAACGACTTCGGATTGGCGTACGAGCTTGGTTTCGAAGCCTATGCAGAAGATAACCCGGACATTGTCTCCGAGTACCTGCCGGTTCGTCATGACCCAGCTGCACCGACGCTCACCAATGAGGTCACCACCATCGCCGCCTTTGCTCCCGACGTCTTCATCTCAATGACTGCCGGCAACCCGTGCTTGTTGGCTATCCAAGAGGTAGAGGCCTCAGGCCTTCTTGACACGTTGTCAGCCGCATTTACCCCATCGGTGTGTAAGGGAATTGCTGCGTACATGGCACCAGCGGGAATGGCAGCAGACGGCTGGTGGATTGCTGGCGGTGGCTGGATAGACAGCACCGACGCGAACTACGTCGACGCGCCATATATCAAGTTCCTCAACGACACGCTTGCTGCGGACGGGCTTGACCCAACAGTGAGTCTTTATGGCACGGGCTTCGGCGACTATGGATGGTCGTACAACGAAGTTCTACGAGTAGCAGCAGAGCTGCCCGGAGGTTTAAGCCGAAGCAACTTCATCCTTGCTCTTCGAACCTTCTCAGGTCATCACCCCAAGCTCCAAGAAGGAATTGAGTTCGGCGCGTGGGGAGCCAGCGACGGGTACTTCGTTGAAGGTTCAGACTTCAGCCAGTTCGACGCCACTAACCAGGCGTGGGTGCAGGTCGGAGACCTTGTCGACGCCAATGGTCTTTCCCCGAACTGCCGTTGGGACAAAGACAATGGCGGATGCCGATAACTTTTCGGCCAAAAACTAACTAGACCCCTCCGGGTCTAAACCGAAGATGGGAACCGTTGAATAAAAGTTCAGCGGTTCTCATCTTCTTTTCGCACACTATTGCGAAAAGATTGCGATTCCCGCCGTTGCCTTATTTCCAGATGACGGCAGCCGATGTTCCGCCTAGAGTTTCGCCAGTGCACTTACAGAGTGTTCGGTAAGGCAACGTACCGTGCGTTGCCGTAACTCAAAAAGAAATTAGGGGGAATTGCCGATGGGCATTCGACGAAATCTTTTACGTCTCCTCGCCCTCCTCTTCGCTTTCGCCATGGTGGCGGCAGCGTGCGGGAGCAGTGACGACGACGACTCTTCAGGCAGTGGTAGTGAAAGCGCTACCGCTACTGCTGACGACCATGGAGATGATGACCATGGTGAAGAAGAAGAAGAAGACACCTCGATTGGTGGTGGCTTATCCCAAGATGCTGCTGAAAAAGCGATAGAAGGCGATGATGAAGAGGAAGAGGTCGATGACGACGCTCCTACCTTTGACCGCAGCACGCTTGACGGCATCTGGGAAGAAGCTGCATACAACAGGCAGAAAATGGTCGACAAGATCACAGCCAAGATGGACGCCGGCGAATGGGGCGTCGGTGACGACGGCATTCTCCGAGGACCAGCTGGATTTGAAATCAATATGAATGATTGCCCAGCGGACTGGAGCGACACTACTGGTATCACCGACAGCGAGATTCGCATCGGTCACACCACCGCTCAGTCAGGCAACCTCGCTGCATACGGCAACATTGCTGTTGGTTGGGACAACTACCTTCAGTGGGTTAACGCCAACGGAGGCGTCGGTGGACGAGACGTAACTCTCCTGGTTAAGGATGATGGTTACGTAGCCGCTCAGACGATCGAATTCATTGATGAGTTAATCGAATCAGAGAACGTCTTTGCCCTGCTCACTCTTGGTTCACCGAACACGCTTGCCGTGTACGACCAAATCAACGCCGAATGCATCCCACATCCATTCGTGATGACCGGACACCCAGCTTGGGGCGACCCCGTAAATCACCCATGGACCACGGGACTTCAACTGTCCTACTCGACAGAAGCAATCCTTTGGGGTACCTGGATTAAAAACAACCTTGCTGACGACCTGCCTGTAAAGGTTGCCGGTCTGGTTATGGACAACGACTTCGGTTTGGCTTATGAGTTGGGCTTCGAGGCGTATGCGGAAGGAAACCCGGACGTGGTGTCGGAATATCTTCCAGTTCGTCACGACCCAGCAGCACCAACGCTGACTAACGAAGTCACCACCATTGCAGCATTCCAGCCTGACGTGTTCATCTCGATGACCGCTGGTAACCCATGTCTGCTTGCAATCCAAGAAGTGGAGGCAGCAGGTCTGCTTGAAGACCTGAAAGCGGCCTTTACTCCATCTGTCTGCAAAGGCATCGCCGCGTATATGGCGCCTGCTGGCATGGCAGCAGATGGCTGGTGGATTGTCGGCGGCGGTAGCAAGGACACCACCGACCCGAAGCACATGGACGAACCGTTCATCAAATTCGTGAACCAAAATCTCGAAGACGGTGGACTTGACCCAGCTATCTCGCTTTACGGAATTGGCTACACATATGGCTATCCCCACGTCGAGGCGTTGCGAGTAGCAGCCGAACTGCCTGGTGGTCTGACCAGGACCAACTTCATCATGGCGGTGAGGAATATCGACATTTATGGGCCACTGACCCTTGACGGTATTACCCTCGCTATGAACGGTGCAGCCGACGGATACTTCGTTGAAGGTTCAGACTTCAGCCTGTTTGATGCGACCGAGCAAACCTGGAACATGGTTGGCGATGTCGTCGATGCAAATGGTGCCTCACCCAACTGTGCCTGGGACAAAGACAACGGTGGTTGCCGATAAAGGCTCTGACCACCATCAAATGCGTTTGAAATAATTAGACGCTTCTGAAAGGGCCGCCGGGGAATTCCCCGGCGGCCCTTCAGTTTTTGGGTTAATCGTCAGCTAGCAAGGCTCGACTTATGACCAACTTTTGGATCTCACTGGTGCCTTCACCAATGATCATTAAGGGAGCGTCGCGGTAATAACGCTCAACCGGATATTCAGTGCTAAAGCCGTTCCCTCCATGAATTCTCATAGCGTCGAGCGCCAACTCACTGGCGGTTTCAGAAGCGAACAATTTGGCCATTCCAGCTGCTAAGTCGACGCGCTCACCAGCATCTGCCTTTCGTGCGGCCTCATAGGTAAGGAGGCGAGCGGCTTCCAGTTTCGTTGCCATTTCTGCCAGCTTGAAAGCGATCGCTTGATGCTGGCTGATGGGCCGACCGAAGGCTTCACGCTCCTTGGCGTATGACAAGGCAGCGTCATATGAGGCTTGCGCGACCCCGACACCGCGCGCTGCGACGTTTATCCGGCCTAGTTCTAAAGCAGACAAAGCCCAGCGAAGCCCGTTTCCTATTCCCTCATCACCGCCTAACAACTGGTCGTGGCTGAGTCGGTGGTCAACATAAGACATTTCAACCGTCTCCAGGCCGCGGTAGCCAAGTTTGTCTATTTTTCGACTGATACTTATCCCGCCGCTACCCTCGCCGCCGGGCGTCTTCTCAACAATGAAACACGTGATGCCGCCTGAGTTCTCTTGCTCCCCATCTGGTACCCGAGCTAACAACGCAACTACACCGGCCTTCTCGCCATTAGTCACCCACATCTTGGTGCCGTTGATGATCCATTCATCACCATCGCGTTCAGCGCGGCATCGCAAAGCCCCAGCGTCGGATCCACTATCTGGTTCCGATAAAGAGAAACATCCGCGCAGCGCACCGGTAGCCATCGATGGCAACCACTTCAATTTCTGTTCTTCGGAACCAAACTTGCTGATCAATTTCGCGCAAATCAAATGACTATTGATGATTCCGGCAAGAGACATCCATCCACGCGAGAGTTCCTCGATTACTCGAGCGTAAGTCATGTTGTCCAACTCGAGGCCGCCGAAATCCGAGGGAATTGTCGCTCCAAACAAACCAAAATCAGCCATCTGTAACGCCATATCGGTTGGGTACTTATCAGGGAGTTCGAACTCAGATGCGTGAGGAATCACCTCGGCCTCAACCCAATTTTTTAACGCCGTGAGCATCTCGTCTGCAATATCTATGTCGGTCATAACGACTCCATTTCGCAATGGGGGCATCTATTTCCTACTATTCGTATTGACCTCACGCCTCATTTGGTGGACGAATCCCGTTGAAGAGGTCACGATGATCGGAGATCTCCGTGAAAATTTCCATGGCTCTTGGAGCCGGCGCAAGCCTTGAACCCAACAGTTTGGCCCGCCACGCGCAGAATTTAGAAAGCGCCGGTGTCGACCTCGTGTGGGGTGGAGAGATCTATGGATACGACTTGGTCTCAACCCTGGCCTTCGTGGCAGGGCAAACAAAGAAAGATGGAATTAATGACAGGAATCCTGCCCGTCTATTCCCGAAGCCCTGCCTTAATAGCGCAAACGGCGATCACCATAGACACTCTTGTCTGAAGGCCGATTTGTGCTCGGGCTTGGTTCATCAGGCCCGCAGGTAATCGAAGGCTGGCATGGAGTGCCGTTTAAAAAGCCGCTTGGTATGACCCGAGATGTCATCGATATCTGTCGCAAAGTCTGGTCAGGCGACAAGGTTGAGCATGAAGGACGAGCTTTCAATATGCCACTTGGCGGACGGAGAGGGAACCGGTCTAGGCAAGCCTCTGAAGCTCATGTGCAAGCCATATCGTCAAGACATACCCATTGCAGTTGCCTCCATCGGACCTAAAAACGTCGAAATGACAGCAGAACTTGCCAACCTCTGGCAACCAATACATTTTCTCCCCGAAAAATTTCATGATGTGTGGGGAGAATGCTCTTCATGCCGGTAAGGCGAAAAGATCAGACAACTTGGGTCAACTAGAAATCGTGGCCGGAGGCACCGTAGCCCTGGGCGACGGACCGCACGTAGAGGCAGCTAGAAAAGCCGTGCGAGATAACACAGGCTTCTACGTGGGCGGAATGGGAGCCCGAGACCAAAACTTCTACAACGATCTCTTTCAAGCGTTACGGCTATGAGCAAGAGGCTCAGGAAATTCAAGATCTCTTCTTAAGCGGAAAACGGGATGAAGCATTTTCGAAAGTCCCCGATGACTACATTGACCGAGCCAGCTTGACCGGCGATGAGGGAAGAGTCCGAGAACGGATTGAGGTCTATAAAGAAGTCGGAGTTACATACCTCAACATCGATATTCCGGGCGATACTGAAAATCCTCTTGAAGTTATTGAAAAAGTAAAGGCGTGGGCGGAGTAGCCGGTGACGCGCCCTTCGGCCAATGAGCGCTTCAGCTCAGCGGCAACTCGTCTAGGGATTGAGCCCGATATCGTTCAATTTCCCGAGGACACCAGAACCGCAGCCCAAGCAGCAGCGGCTCTTGAATGCGAATTGGGTCAGATAATCAAGTCACTCGTCTTCGACTGTGACGGCCAGCCGTTGCTGGCTCTCACAGCCGGAGACCAACAAGTGGACACGGGATCGCTTGGCGCCTTGTGTGGCGGAACTATTGGGAAAGCTGATGCGAAGTTAGTTAGAGACGCGACCGGCTTCGCGATTGGTGGGGTGCCACCCTTTGGTCATGCGAGTCAGCTTTCCTGTTGGATTGACCGGAACATTTATCGATACGAAATCGCCTGGGGAGCAGCGGGCACTCCTGACACCGTTTTCGCTATTCAGACTGCGCACTTAGCGCGTCTCAGTGGCGGTCAGGTCGCCGAGTTTGTGAACTGAGGCTGATGCTTATACACGTTGCAGCAAATCTCAACGTAATGTCTGTGCATGGCAGCACACCGGACAACAATCACTCCTCGATTCGGAGAGCTAGATCCTTATAACCATGTGAACCACGCGGCCTACATTGCTTATTTTGAAGCAGCGCGGTGCGTCGCCCTGGACGACATTGACATGTCTCTTTCAGATCTCAGCGACCGAGGCTTTCAAGTAGTTGTCACCAAACTAGAAGTGCAATTCCGCCAGCCAGCTACAGCTCGAGACTCACTAATTGTCGAAACTCAAATTGAAGAGATGAGACGCGTCAGCTCCAATTGGAGACAACAGATTCTTCGAGAAAGTGATGGTGCTGTGCTCGTTGAATCTCAGATCACGCTGGGAGTGTGTGACGCTAATGGAAAGCCGACCCGACCCCCCGCAGATTTGAACCAGTCGCTTTCCCGTCTTGTGGCGGACTGATATCAACTTGTTCCTCTGAAACCATGACGCCTCGCGTTACACAACAGGAGTGAGCCCGCCGTCTATGTTGATCGACGCGCCAGTCAGGTACGAGGCGGCGTCACTAGCTAGGAAAAGGGCGAGATTGGCAAATTCCTGCGCGTCTCCCATCCTTCCTATTGGAATTCTCCGCCCGATTTCTTGGATGAACTCCTCGAAGGTTCGGCCGGACGGATCGTTTTCCCAGCGGGTTACCCACTGATGGCTCACGAGGAAGCCCGTGTTCAGAGCGTTGACCAGAACTCCGTCGGACGCGAACTCCGATGCCAAAGCTTTGGTCATTGCCATTCCGGCAGCGCGCGCTACAGAGGTAGGACAACTTGCGGCGCTGGGTGCCTTAGCGGCAGAGTTCAAAGTGTTAATAATGCGACCCCAGCTTTGATGCCGCATATCAGGTATGCAGAGGCGACACAGATACGCCGCAGAAAAAAATTTGAGATTGAAGTCGTCTAACCAATCTTGCGAACTGACTTCAAGAAATGGTTTCGCGTTAGAGGTACCAGCGTTATTGACCAAAATATCGACTGGTCCAAAAAACGACGTCACCTCTGTGTGGGCGCGGACCACCTCATTCGCGTCGGCTACATCAGCAGAAATGGCCAGGTACTTTCCAGAAGGACGTGCCTCTTGCAAAGCTAGTTGGGTGTCCTCCAAAGCCTCAGTGTCTCTAGCAATAATCGCAACATCTGCGCCGGCCTCAGCAAAAGATTCAGCCATGGCTCTACCTAGACCTCTGCTCCCCCCGGTAATCAACGCTCGACGTCCACTGAGATTTATCTCCATGAACTGAACCTAGTTGCGCGATGCTAAGAATGCTGGTGATCCCAGCGAATGAGACCTTCTTGCACGCATGTCGCTATTAAGTTGCCGCCCCGATCAAAGAAGCGCCCGCTACCTAAACCGCGAGCTGCCCCTGTAGTTTCCACTCGTTGTTCGTAAAGAAGCCAGTTGCCAGTGTCTACGTGACGGTGAAACCACATGGAGTGATCCAAACTTGCTCCACTCAAACGGTCATCTTGCCAGCGAAAGCCGTGAGGTAACAGAACATGATCTATCAGAGTGGCGTCGGCGAGGTACGCAAGTGCCGATTCGTGTAACTGACGGTCGTTACCCAAAGGCTCATTAACGCGCATCCACATTAACTGGGGTTCCGTTATCGGAAACCCCTCAGGCTCTTCAGGAGGATTTATGTAGAGAATCTCCATTGGCCGGTTCCTTCCATGCCATGGACCCTCTAAATCTGGGGATTGCGACTCCCAGTATTCGTAATATGACACTAAGTCATCGTCGGGCTGCGGAACATCGAAACGGGCTTGAGGAGACCACTCAAGACCCACCTCCGGAACCTGAAAGGAAAGAATGCTTCTAAATAGCTCCTTGCCTTTTTGGTACGCGACTACCTGACGGGCACTGAAACTGTTGCCATCTCTGATCGCCTCGACTGCCATTTCGGTCTCAACTTCTACATCTCCAGGTCGCAAGAAATAGGAATGAGATGAATGAACGAACCTACCCGAGTCGATGGTGAACTGGGCGGCCCGCAACGTGTGGGCAAGGAGTTGACCTCCGAACGTTCGTATTCCTTTTTCTGGGGCGCTTGGAGCAACAAACCTGTTGTCATCAACACGCTCAAGGTCCATGAGTTTCCGAAAAACATCTGACACAAGAAGCAACTTAGCGAGCCAAAGGGTTGGTTGGCCCTCTAGGCTCGCCAAACCGCCCTTAGATAGGAATCAAGCGTGAGTTGGGAATCCGAAATTAATGAGTTACGGCAACGAGAGGCCTTTGCTGATGAGCTCGGCGGGGCAGACAAGGTAGAGCGTCAACACCATTTCGGAAAGCTAACTATTCGCGAACGGATCGATGAGATCGCTGACCAAAATTCTTTTCATGAAATCGGCAAGACTGCTGGAGTTGCTCAATATGACGATGATGGAAATCTCGTTGCCTTAACCCCATCGAACTTTCTTTTCGGGTTAGCTCGTATCGCTAATCGCCCGGTGCTGCTGTCCGGCGACGACTTTACGGTTAGGGGCGGCTCTGCGGATGCAACAATCCCTGGAAAGCGCGACACAGCAGAAGGGATGGCTTTGGAACTAAAGCTTCCCCATATCCGTCTCGTAGATGGAATGGGTGGGGGAGGATCGGTCAAGACTATCGAAATGGCGGGAAGGACCTATATCCCGCAGCTCAAAGGATGGGAAGCAATAGTGAACCATCTAGCAGTCGCACCATCCGTGTCCTTAGCCCTAGGTTCGGTCGCTGGTATCGGCGCAGCTCGTGTGGCTACCTCTCACTACTCGGTCATTGTTCGGGAAAGCGCTCAAATGATGATCGCGGGCCCTGCGCTGGTAGAACAGGCTCAACTGGGTGATCACGGCAAAGAAGAACTCGGTCACGCCAACATCCATACGGCAAACGGTGCCATCGATGACGCTGTTGACTCTGAGTCTGAGGCCTTTCAGAGGGCAAAAGACTTTCTGTCATACCTTCCATCCAATGTGGATGAATTAGCACCGCGTGCGACGCCGACCGACCCTGTTGAACGAAAGGACGAGAGTTTGCTCTCAATCGTCCCGCGCGAACCGCGGCGCGTGTACCAAATGAGACAAATTATCGATTCGGTATTTGACTCTGATTCGTTCTTCGAAATTGGTTGTTCGTGGGGGAAATCCATCATCACGGGTTTCGCTCGACTAAACGGCTTCCCGGTAGCAGTCTTTGCCGAAGACCCCTACCAATACGGAGGAGCTTGGACCGCCGACGGGTGCAGAAAACTCATTCGCCTACTGGACACCGCCTCAACCTTTCACCTTCCTGTTGTTCACCTTGAAGACTGTCCCGGCTTTCTAATTGGTAAGGAATCCGAAGAGACAGCGACGATCCGATACGGATCCCAAGTGCTCGCCGCCCTAGGACAACTGACCACCCCATTCGCATGTGTCGTCATAAGAAAAGCCTTCGGAGTAGCCGGCGCGGCTAACAACAAACCCGGCTACTACAGTCTTCGCTACGCTTGGCCATCGGCTGACTGGGGCTCCCTACCTATAGAAGGCGGCATAGAGGTCGCCTACAAGCAAGACCTCGCCGACTCCGACGATCCTGAGAGCCTTCTTGAAGAAATCAGAGAGCGTCTTAACCGAGTCAGATCCCCACACCGAGCGGCAGAATTCTTTGAGATCGAAGAGATTATCGACCCGAGGGATACCCGACCAATCTTGTGTGAGTGGGTTGATTTAGCCCAGCGAGCACTAACAACCGGCCCGTCATCATTCACTTACCGACCATGACACTTAAGATGTGCGCTAAACAATCGCTCACAACTGTTTTGAAGGTCAAGTAACCCCAACCCCAGAGGAATGAAATGCGTCCCAGTTACAACGAAGAAGCCGAAAGTTACAGACAGAAGATCCAGGCCTTCTTGGGCGAACATCTGCCACCAAACTGGAGTGGCCTCGGTGCGCTCGACGAAGACTCCCGCGAGACTTTCGTCAACGAGTGGCGCTCCCTGCTAGCCGAAAACAAGCTGCTCGCTGTCTCATGGCCCGAAGAATATGGTGGCGCTGGACTGAGCGAAGTCGAACGCATCGTCCTTGCCGAAGAATTCGCGAAAGCTGGCGTACCTGAAGGTAATGAAAACGACGGCTTTTCGATCACCATGGTTGGAAACGCAATCATTCAATGCGGCACCGAGGAACAAAAGCGACAGTTCCTTCCACGCATAATCAGCGGCGAAGACCGTTGGTGTCAGGGATACAGCGAACCCGATAGCGGTTCAGATCTGGCCAATCTTGGCACTCGCGCTGTCCTTGATGGAGACGAATGGGTAGTAAACGGCCAAAAGGTATGGACCTCAAGCGGACACACCGCCAACTGGATATTTGTCCTTTGCCGCACCGCGCCGGAAGCACCTAAACACAAGGGAATTTCATTTCTGCTAGTTCCTATGAATCAGGATGGGGTGGACTGCAGACCCATCATCAACATCAGCAACCGCCATGACTTCAACGAAGTCTTCTTTTCCGACGCCAAAACTCCTAAAGATCACGTAGTAGGTGATGTGAACGATGGGTGGAGAGTGGCAAATGTGTTGCTCGGTTTCGAACGGGGGCATGGCGCCACCACTGATGCAGTGAGATTCCGAGACGAATTGGAAAGAGTGCGTTCGGTAGCTCAAGATCGCGGGGCTACGACTGACCCACTAATGAGACAAGATCTCGCAAGAGCACATAGCAAAGTTGAGATTATGAAATGGATGGGTCAACGGCAGGTAACATCGGTGCTCGCCGGGAACCCACCAGGTCCAGAGTCGTCTCTTCATAAGCTGCTCTGGAGTGAGTATCACCAGTGGTTCACCGAAAAGACGATGCACATTTTGGGAGCAGAAGCCATGACTCCTAGCGGGGCACAAGCAGCCCACGGCATTCAAACAGATGCCATCGGCGCAGAATTTTCAGCTCTTGCATGGGTACAGACGATGCTTGGCGCCCGTCCAGGAACTATTTACGCTGGTACATCAGAAGTGCAACGAAACATAGTGGGAGATCGAGTGTTGGGTCTGCCACGAGAGCCGCGAGCAGATAGCGGCCCTTGGAACGAAATAGGAAAAACTAACTAAAGGAATTTAGGGGGACATTCAGTATGGATCTTCGACTCGACGGCCAAACAGCACTTGTCACAGGCGGCTCCGCCGGAATAGGGAAAGGCATCGCCAAGGCTTTCGCCGATGCTGGCGCCCAGGTAATGATCACGAGCCGTAAAGCTGACAAATGCGAAGCTGCGCTTACTGATATTGGAGGCGATAGCGATTACATTGCTTCACATATCGGTCAGCTAGAAGAAGCAGAACGAGTGATTGACGGCACGATCGAACGATTCGGCGCAATCGATATTTTGGTCAACAACGCTGCTACGAACCCGTGGGCTGGCCCCATGATCGACTGCGACGTACCGAGGCTCGACAAAACATACGAAGTTAACCTCCGCGCGCCGCTCCAATGGACTCAAACAGCATGGCAAAAGTGGATGCAAGACAATGGCGGCTCAGTCATTAACATCGCTTCGGTCGGAGGCTTTACTACCAGTGAAGCTCTTGGTGTTTATTGCATGTTCAAAGACGCTCTTATGCACATGACCAGGCAGTTAGCAGCAGAAATGGGACCAAAGGTTCGAGTGAATTGCATCGCCCCTGGTCTTATTCGCACCGACTTCGCAAAGGTGTTGTGGGATGGCCCCAGAGGGCAGATGATCTCTGACATGCTTCCATTACAACGGCTGGGAGAGCCAGAAGACATTGGAGAAGCGGCCCTCTACCTTTCAGCTGGAGCATCTTGGATGACTGGTAACACCATGACTATTGATGGTGGAGAACTCATACGCATTGCTGGTGAGTTGCCCCTCGAGGAGTGAAGCAACTCAATTGGCGGATTTTACCGCTTCTAATATGGACCTTCGTAGTCTGGACATCTCGCGCTAGAAACGTGCTTACTAATGATGATCTGAGCGCACAGGGCTTGAGCGGCCGGCTCGTAGTGGTCGGCATTTTCCTCTCACTTGCGGTAACCGTTCTCATTCAAGAAATTCGAAGAAAAAACATCAAAAGACTGCTCGGCGCCCTAGCGACATGGTCAAGCGGGTATTGGCTTATTCGGGGCGGCGATATTCTTCTGGACACTCAATGGTCACTAGGTTTTAAAGCCACTCACACAGCGCTCATGCTCGGCACTTTTGCCCTGGTTGCTTTCGCTATTCGCAAACCCAATCTCAGCTGAGTCCAGCGACCCCAGCAAACCATTCCCACACAACCGAAGGACCCTCGACCATAGCGTTGTGTCCCAAGCCCTCAAAAACGTGAGGTGCACCCGTGGGCATGCCAGCGTGATCCTCGGGTGAAACAAGGGGATCACTTTCACCTATTGCCATAAAAACCGGTGCCAGCAAACCCTGAAGCACATCCGCAAATGGTGGTGACCCTTCAACCACCAGCACGCTTTTGGGATCCTGACATACTTGCCAACCTTCGGATGTCTCACGGATGCCCCGATCGACAATAGGGCTCGATAGTTCCAACACCCCGAAGAGGCCTGAAAGCTTCAAAAACCATTCAGCTGCACCGTCTCGGCTCTCAAAGACCCTCGAAGGTTTCGCCGCCACCTCAGGAAGCCTGGTCAGTTCTTCTTCAGTCCAAACTAACTTCACACCAACCATGCCCACCGCGAGCGGAGGGTGGCCGAAGAATCCGGTAGCAAGAGCGCCTCCCACAGCCCCACCCATCGAATGGCCCAACACCAAGTACTCCTCGTCACTCTCGAGATATCTAGAAACCTCAGTAGCCATAGATCCGAACGAATACGTATCTGCCCACCTTGAAGAACCATGGCCAGGTAAGTCAGGGGCAAGGACGCGTCCAGTCCAAGCTGCGGCCTCAATAAGCGGCTCCCACACTTGACCTGTCGCGCCGAGACCGTGAAGCAGAATGAGTGTTGGGTGAGTAGAAGTCATCAAGCAATGGTACTTGTGTCACGAAACTCACACCTCCAGAGGCGTGTTGCCGTAGTCGCCCGCATTTCATTGCACTAATGCAGCGCACTTGTTGTTCTGGTGGCACCATGTAACGGTGCCTGCTGTTCGAACCCCCTTCCGAGGGTGGAAAGTCGTCAACGCGGGCATCCTGATTCAGTTCATTCAAAGTGCACTAATCATGCAAGCAATGGGTAGCTATCTGGTCGTACTTGAACGACAATTCGGCTGGAGCAAATCAGTATTGTCCGCGGCGTTTTCTGTAAATCGATTTGAATCAGCCCTACTTGGTCCGCTGCAAGGATGGATGCTCGATCGTTATGGCCCCAAAAGAATCGCTCGCATAGGCTCTTTCTTCCTTATCGCAGGTTTCATCTGGTTTAGCCAGATTCAAAGTCTTTGGGAGTTCTTCGCGTCGTTTCTACTGATTGCGATAGGTGCTGGCCTGAGCGGATTTCTAACAGTGACCGTAGCAATAGTGAGATGGTTTGAACGGCGTCGCGCTCGCGCCCTCGCCACAGGAAGTTTGGGGTTCGCCGCCGGGGGTTTAGCGGTACCGATCGTCGTATGGTCGATGAACACCCATGGCTGGCAAACCACAGCTGCGGTCTCAGGAGTTGCTGCTGGAATCGCTGTCTACTTGTTCGCGGCATATCTAGACGGTTACCCGTCTGATTACGGTCAAGAAGTAGATGGTATGCCACCCGAAGCGGCCGATAATGCTCCCACTGCTGAAGGACTCACATCGGTTCATTTCACGGCGCAAGAAGCAGTTAAAACTCGCGCATTTTGGATGATTTCTTTGGGTCATATGAGTGCACTATTCGTTGTTGGCGCGGTCATGGCACATCTAGCTCTCTTCCTCACCTCTGAACGCGGGTACACACTCCAACAGGCAAGCTTTGTTGGTGCAGCCCTACCCGTAATGCAAATAGTTGGCATGGGAATAGGCGGGACGCTCGGGGACAAAATCAACAAGCGTCTGATCGCTTCAGTCGCAATGTTTGGTCACGCGGGCGGAATTCTGATCCTCGCGTTCAGTGAAAGCGGATGGATGATCGCTTTATTTGTCATCTTCCACGGTTTGGCATGGGGAGCCCGAGGCCCTCTTATGCAGGCCTTAAGAGCTGACTATTTCGGGGCTTCTTCATTCGGTTTCATCATGGGACTTAGCTCTTTGATCGTCATGTTGGGAACTGTGCTGGGCCCCATTATCGCCGGTGTGCTCGCGGACACGACAGGTAGTTACCGTTTAGGTTTTGTTGTCCTCGCCGCTCTCTCGGCTCTGGGCATGCTGTTCTTCGTTTTCGCCACTCCGCCCCGACCGCCTAACCGAACTTGGTCCCCAAGCATCAGCCAGAACTGACTCCGCTTCGGCCGCAAGCAGCATTGACGAAGCTGAAAGATAGAGCCAAATAAGCAACACAGCGACCGCGCCTAAAGATCCAAATGTTGCCTGCAACTGATCGGCAGACGCGGCGGCAACGCTCATACCAAAAGTGCCCCCAATCCAAATAATGCCTCCTATACCGACCGCGACAACTCTGGCCCGGGTTCGTGTCGCAGGACCGACCACCATTCGATAGATCCAACCCAGCGACATTGATGCGAGTACGAGAACTAGTGGCCACCGAGCGATTTCCAGCCAAGGACGCGCACCGTCGGTTAGGCCAGCCGCCTCGAGGGTCCGAGGAAGAGCGATGACACTCCAAATCACCACTGTCGTGACCATCATTGCGACAAGAGAGAGCTTCAAAGCAAAAATTCGGCCCTGCACCCAGTTATGAGGACTGCGCCTCGCGTGCGCAATGCGTATCGCCATCACTGACGAGTTGAACGCGTTAGAAACTAGCCATAACAAGCCGAACAGACCGATAGCCAAGCTGATGCCAACTCGTCCCTCTCCGATCGACGTCACGCCGCGAAGCTGCGTCACTATCAACTTCCCAGCCTCATCGGGAAGCGCATCGGTAAGGGGTTCCAACTGATCAGCAACTTCATGAGGTTCTGCTACAAGTCCATAAATCGACACGATTGCTACAACAGTGGGAACCAGAGCCAACGCAAAAAAATATGCAACGCCTGCAGCTGCTAACAGCGTGTGGTGATCGGACACGTTGGACGTGAATTGGCGAAACAATCGCCAAAATCTGGGTCCCCGACGACCTTCATGACCGTTGGAGCGTGAGACGCTCATTCAAATAGGGTGCCAGCCAAACAGCGTGTGACCAACCATATGCAAAGAAGCCAAGCCGATACCCGTTGAAGTCGTGCTAATAACGGTTCATGGAAAGCACTCGATTGTTCGATCCAGCGACCTACTCGAACGGTGTCCCATATGAACTCATTGCTGATATGAGAGCGGTCGCTCCCGTGCACTGGATCGAGGAACCATCAGTAATGGGATGGCAACAAGGCCCTGGGTATTGGGCGGTCCTCACCCATGATCTAGTAACCCACGTGCTACGTGACCCTGAGACCTTTTCTTCGCATCAAGGAGCTACACAAATCAGGGACCCTGGCGCCGCCGATATGTTGCGCTTTGTTCAACGAATGATGTTGAACCAAGATCCACCCGGTCACACAAGGCTCCGGCGTCTACTAACGAAGTCTTTCACTCCGCGAGCCCTAGCGAGGCTCGAAGAAGGCATCGCTAAGCGGGCCAAAATGATTGTCGACAAAGTGGAATCAAAAGGACATGCCGACTTCGCTCAAGAGATAGCGGCTGAGTTACCGCTAATGACCTTGGCAGAAATCATGGGGGTACCAGAACAAGACCGTATGTTGCTTTTCGACTGGAGCAACAGAGTGATCGGATACCAAGACGACGAGTATTCCTCGTCTGATCAGTTCGATCCGGCCACTGGCACCGAGATGGCTCAAAGATCTCGCGAGATCAGGGAAACAATTGGAGTGGATGCAAGTGGCCGCATGCCTGACCCAAGATCTCGCGAAGGGTTAGCCGATATGTATTTTTATGCAGGCGAACTCGCCGAATACCGAAGACGTCACCCAGGAGAGGACGTTGTCTCCATCCTGCTTGCCACCTCCGATGAGCAGGGAGCGATCACGACGGAAGAATTCGAGACGATGTTCTTTCTCTTTGCGGTTGCCGGGAACGAAACTCTAAGGAACGGGATTCCCGGTGGCATGCTCGCACTTCTTAACCACCCTGAACAGATGACCAGATTGGTTGACAATCTCCAGTTGCTCCCACCAGCGATCGAAGAAATGCTTCGCTACGCCCCTCCAGTGATCCACTTTCGTAGAACAGCGACTAAAGACACTGAACTCGGCCGGAAGAAGATCTCAAAAGGGGACAAGGTGGTTGTATATCACGCGGCGGCAAATAGGGACCCTGCAGTCTTCGAGACCCCTGACAAGTTCGATATCCAACGAACTCCCAACGACCACGTGACATTTGGAGCAGGACCTCACTTTTGTTTGGGTGCTCACTTAGCGCGCAGCCAAATGAATGCGATATTCGAGCAAGTCCTGACACGCTTACCGAACCTTTCCCTTAATGGAACTCCCGAGCACCTAGTTTCAAATTTTCAAAATGGCTTGAAGCATCTGCCGGTGAAATGGGAGCAGTGATGTCCACCGACTATGTGGATTTCCCCTATCTCAAACGACAAGACGCAAAGTATTTCGTTCGCTTGTGGAGCCCTCCTTCAAATGTCGAGATCAAAGCTGTGCTAGTCGATGTGCACGGCGGCGCCTGGTGCGATCACGACCGAAAAGCCGGCCACTTCTATGACGAACAACTTGCTCAGGCGGGGTACGTCGTTGCCGCGATCGACTTTCGTTGCGGCCCGGAGTTTCGACATCCAGCGGCTTCAATCGACGTCAATGCGGCAGTCCATTGGGCCCGCGTCCTGGCGCGACAAATACAAGCGAGGTCCCAAGAAGTTGTCACCATCGGAAGTTCAAGCGGAGGACATTTAGCTCTCTTGGCGGCCTTAAGGCCAGACGCAGAGGACGAAAATGGGACCGAAATTTGGATTAATGATGAATGGACTTCTCCAGGATCAATCGATGGCAACGTTCCCGCGGTTGGCGCATTTTGGGCTCCGGCCGATCCGGCCACACGGTTCCGTTATGCCAAAGCCTTAAACAACGAATTAGGGCAACGACTAGTGACCAATAGCATCGCCTATTTCGACAGCGAAGAGGCTATGCACGACGCTTCCATTACCCGAATCGTTTTGGAAGGTATGAATACACAACTGCCCAGAATATGGTTCGCGCAAGCCGGCAAAGACGAGAATGTGCCAGCTGAAATCGTCGAAGACTTAGGACAGGCTTATCGAGGCGTTGGAGGAATATTCGAGGTAACGAGTTACCCGGAGTCTCGTCACGGATTCGGTCACGCGGGCGGTGAGGATTCGCAGAGATTCATTAAAGATCTAGTTTCGTGGCTCGATGCCATTTTCGAATCGCGATCTTCTACCTGAGGACTCCCAAGGGCGCTACGGTTCGATCATGGCATTGACCTTTGAACACTGGAATCCCCAAACGGCTGAGCGCTTCAAAAAATTTATTCCTAAACAGGGAATAGATGGATTCTTGGGGATACGCATCGAAAATGTCGAACCAGGAAAGCTAGTGGCGTCCTTTGAAGTGACAGACGAAATGATCACCATGATTGGCAACATGCACGGCGGTTGCCTATCCGCTTTCTGTGACCATGTGTTGGGAGTCGTGCTGTATCCCGTGATGGCTGAGGGTTCATGGGCTGCAACCACGGAATTCAAGATCAACCTACTCAAGCCCGTCAGCGAAGGTATTTGTACGGCCACGGCTGAAGTGATTTCCATGAGTCGAAGCACTGCCGTTGTCAGAATTGATGTCTTGAATGGTGACCGAATGGTTGCCGCTGCTCAAGGCACATGCCTCATCATGGCTCCTAAATCATGAGCACACCCGTCCGCGTTGGGGTTACCCCCGGTATCGATATCTGGTCTCGCCCTTGGGAGCAGCGACGCGAGGTCATAGACCTAGTCGTCGACGCAGGTATCGACCATGTCTTCTTTGCCGATCATGTGAGTTTCCGAGTTGGGCATGGTCACGATGGCATGGTGGTCGCAGCGGCCGTAGCGAATCTTCATCCCACACTGGGAATATATATAGGCGTCTATCTTTTGCCCCTCCGGCACCCGATTCCCGTGGCGCGACAACTCGCCAACCTTGCAGAAATGGCGCCCGGACGTATCAGCTTCGGAATTGGGGTAGGAGGAGATGACCGTCACGAAGTCGAAATATGTGGTGTTGACCCGCGAACCCGCGGCAAAAGAACTGATGAATCACTTCAAATCGTCCAACGATTGCTCTCCGGTGAAACGGTTGACCACGAAGGCGAATTTTTTAGCTTCGAAAAGGCAAGGATTGTGCCTGTACCAGAGCCACGGATACCCGTTTACGTCGGTGGACGTGCTGATGCTGCACTCAAGAGAGCGGGCCGATATGCCGATGGCTGGTTAGGTATTTGGTGCTCAAGTAGGAGATACACCGAATCGCTAGAGATCTTCCGGCAAGAGGCGGAAGAGGCCGGCAGAACAATTCGAGCTGATCACGGTATCCAACTATGGGTGGGAGTTGGTGAAGATCAGGCTGAAGCAGCTTCTTATGTAGGTCCGGCCATGGAGGGCTTCTATCGAGTTCCATTTGAAAAATTTTCTCGATACACGCCTCATGGGACTGTCGATGACATCGTAGATTTTCTGGCACCTTATCTAGAAGCAGGTTGTCGCCATTTCAATCTCACTCCTGTTGCAGCAAGCGCTGAAGAAGGTATCGAAGCGATTGGAGAGGTAGGGGAACGGCTTCGGCGAATGGCTGGCTAATGTTGGACGAGTGAACTCGGTCTCTCAGTCCAGATTGTTGGTTGAACCAATAGCTGGTGCTCTTGGCGCTGAAGTCAGCAACGTAGATTTAGCCACCGTCAACGAGACGGTGATCAACGAGATTCGTGAGGCCTTTGTCCGCTACCACGTTCTTGTGTTCAAGGATCAAGATCTCTCTCCAAAAGCCCAGAAAGATTTCGCTGAACACTTCGGATCACTTGAGACTCACCCGTACATACAAGGACTTCAGACTGACCCGGAAGTAGTTGCGATCATTAAAGAGCCCCATGAAACAGTGAACTTTGGTGGGGGATGGCATTCAGATATGTCGTTTCTCCCCGAGCCCCCACTCGGTTCAGTTCTCTACGCACTAGAAGTCCCTCACTCCGGGGGTGACACGCTCTTTTCTAATCAGCATTCGGCTTACATGGCGCTTTCGGATGCCATGAAAGAGATCGTTAATGACCTCACGGCTGTCCATTCAGCAGCAAGCCAATACGGGCGGGGCGGAGACTCCGACAGATATAAGGCGGCGCGCGGATCAATGAATCTCCAGGTTTCTGATGAAGCGCATCAATTGGTGGAACACCCCGTTGTCCGTACCCACCCAGACTCAAAGTTGCGAGCTCTCTATGTCAATCGGCCGTTCACGGAAAGTATTAAGGGAATGACCCCAGCCGAAAGCAAAGCGCTCCTAGGTTTTCTTCACCGCCATTGCGAGCAAGAACGCTTTACTTGCCGAGTTAGGTGGGAAGTTGGGACGGTGACAATGTGGGATAACCGAATCGTCCAGCACTACGCATTGAATGACTATCAGGGCCAAAGACGTCATATGAATCGGGTGACTATCGAAGGTGACGCACCTCGTTAGCTCCGCGTAGGTTCGCGCGCGAGACTGCAGTTCATAATCATCTTTGTTCAGGGGTGCAAGGAGGCGCGTTGCGACCACTCGAGGGCATCAAAGTATTGGATATGAGCCGAGTCTTGGCGGGCCCTTTCGCGGGTCGCATATTGCGCGATCTTGGTGCCGAAGTGGTCAAAATAGAACCGCCGGAAGGCGACGTAACGAGGCATTGGGGCAAAGTTCGAGCCGGACTAGCCGGTTATTACACACAACAGAACATCGGTAAGCACAACGTGTGTATTGACCTTCGAGCCGAGGGAGGCGCCGAAATCATCCGCCGGCTCGCAACCGAAGCTGATGTGATTATCGAAAACTTTCGGCCTGGGATAATGAAAAAGTTCGGACTTGCCTACGAAGACCTCGCACCGTTGAACGAAAAGTTGATCATGCTTTCAATTTCAGGTTTCGGGCAGCAGGGCCCAGAGTCCACAAGGGCGGCATATGCTCCGATCCTGCATGCCGAATCGGGTTGGTTACAGCGAAGCGCGGAGTGGAATGAGCGGCCTGTTAGCGACCTCAACCTCTCGGCGGCGGACACCAATGCGTCGTTGCACGGAACTATCGGGTTGCTCGCAGCGCTTCGAGTGGCTGAGATCACCGGACAGGGACAGCACATAGATATGTGTATGCTCGATGCCTTCCTCGCTACCGACGACGCAAGCCACGTGGGCTTGGATGATGTTCGCTTTACCTCGGCTGGTGGATTGGTATGGGAAGGAGTTGATGGACCGGTCCTCACTGCAGGGGATTTCAGGTGGATTTGGAAACAACTCCATGAAATACATGGATTAGAAGACGGTGCTCCCGAGGATGCGGACATTCCGACCAAGCGAAGCTATCGAGAAGCGGCGATTAACGACTTCCTCAGTTCGTTTGAAACTCGAGCAGAGATGTACCGAGCTCTTGACGAGTGCAACCTCGCGTGGGGCGATATCAAAACAACTTCCCAAGCTTATGAATCGCCGACGGCTGTGCACAGGGGCTCTTCGGTTGCGGTAGACGCGAGAGACGGGGCGACCCGTCGAGTTGCGCAGACTCCCTATCGTTTTTCTGAGAGTGATTCGGGCATAGAACCAGGGGACGTGGCGCCATATCGAGGTGAGCACAATATGCAGGTTCTTCAAAGTTGGCTTGGAGTAACTAACCATGAAGTTGAAGCACTTTCCCAGGCGGGTGTGCTTTTAGAAGAAAATGGTGCTGTGGAGGCTCAAGATGGGCAAGCTTGACGGAAAGGTCGCAATCATCACTGGTGCGGCCAGTGGAATGGGAGCGGCAACGGCTCAGCTCTTCGCTGCAGAAGGGGCCCAAGTATTGGTCACCGACATGAACGAATCGAAGGGGCAAGACGTCGCCGAAGGACTCGGAACAAATGGTGAGTTCAAAAGGGTTGACGTCTCGCGAGAAGAAGATATCGCTGCCGCTGTCGACCAAGCCCTATCCGTTTGGGGTCGACTAGACGTGATGTTCAACAATGCTGGCTTTGGGGGTGCACGAGGGCCTGTCGAATCAATTAGTGAAGACGATTTTGATCTGACGGTGGATGTGCTGTTCAAAGGCGTTTTCTTTGGAATGAAACACTCTGCGCCAATCATGAAGCAACAAGGTTCCGGATCGATTATCTCCACCGCTTCGGTTGCTGGATTACAAGCAGGGGAATCTCCGCATCTGTATACAGCGTCAAAAGCTGCGGTCATACACCTGACGAAGTCCGTGGCTCTCGAACTTGGTCAGCAAGGCATACGAGTCAACGCGATTTGTCCGGGGGTGGTCGCGACCCCATTGGCGCATGGCCCTCTCGACGAAGAGAGACGTCAAAAATTTCGCGACCGTTTTGGTCGCCATCAGCCGATCGGTCGAGTGGGCGAACCGGACGATATAGCTCAGGCAGCGCTTTTTTTGGCATCAGATGACTCAACCTTCATTACGGGCACAGCGATGGTCGTAGACGGTGGAGCGCATGCAGGACGGCCATGGCATCGACAAAGCGAATTGATGACCGGACAAGGTCCCATCAAGTTGTACCGACCCGAAGGTAGATGACGTTTGTCACCCGATAACTTTGAAAAAAATGAGACCGGCACCGCAGCATGAACATTTCAAGCCATGAAAGATCTAATAGACGGCGATCGCACCGATGCGTCAATGGCTGCAAAAGCCAGGAGTAAGGGAGTGACCAACGATTCGCGACGTCAAGGTCGGAGTTCTTCCGCTGAGCGTTGGAGTCAAAAGGGTGGCCACGGAGACTTCGACAGTTTCTATGCTGAGAACCGAGACCAAATAGCGCGAGCTCTGAGTCTTAGTTTAAGAAATCCAGACCTGGGAGCCGAAGCAGCTGACGAAGCCTTTGTGAGGGCATGTCAAAGATGGCCCGAAGTCGCGACTTTTACTAATCCGCAGGGCTGGGTCTACCGAGTAGGAATGAATTGGGCGCGCTCGTGGTTACGGCGAACGCGAAGAGAGCGGGAGAAGCGACCCCTGATTGTCAAAGAAGAGATGACCGAAGATCCAATCGTCGATGTTGATCTAGAGAGAGCAATAGCAACGCTGACGCCAGGCCATCGCACAGTAGTAGTAGCTCGATTTTTTATGGGATGGTCGATCAAAGAAACTGCTGAAGCGCTGGGACTTCGGGCAGGCACAGTCAAGAGTCGGCTCAGCAGAGCCTTAAAGCAGCTTGCGGGTGAGCTTGAAGACAGCTCGTCAGATATTGAAGTTTCTCGACGGGAAGAAGATGCCGATGGGTCTTGACGATGAAGTACGTAAACATCTGCGAGATACAGGAGAGCAGGTTGCGCTGACGCCGGGGATCCTTGACGCCGTCCGGGTTCGAGCAGCAACTCGACTACGCCGGCGAAGGCGACTGCTAACCGGCTTAGGTTTCCTAGCTGGAGTAGCGCTGGTCGGCGGCTCGCTTGCCGTGATCCTGCCCGGCTCTAATGAAAATTCGGGACCATTAGATCTCTTAGTGCAGCAAGAAGCACTGGAGAAAACTCAGGATCTCGTAGTCGAAAGTAGTGATGTCTCGGAAACTTCGCTTGACCCTTCCTACGAAACGATTCCCGCCGCAGCAGAAGAAAGTTTGAACGAATCGGAGGAGGCGCAGAGCATCGGCACCGCTCATTGGGTAGAGCTAGAGGGGCCGGTTGTTGGCGCGACAACCGAATATGTCTACTCAGGAGACACGGTCGTTGCTCGGGTGGGTGCGGAATGGTTTGTCCGTGATGAATCGTCCTGGCGACAAATCGAGATGCCGGATTCGATGGATGTAATCGCAGTTGATTTAGGCGTCGGAGAAGACTATTTGCGGGTAGCTGGCTGGGTAGGAGAGGATCGGTGCTCAAGAGAGTTGGCGATCAAGGTAAAGACCGGTGTCGAATGGCAAGATGTGGCCGTACCGAACCAGTTGCCTGCTGGGCTTGTGAGTTCGATAACAAGTGCACGGCTTCGTGTGACCGATCATGAACGAGTGTTATCGCGTATAGAACAAATAGATGTCGACCCACTTTGTCTTCTTCAAAGTTTGGGAGTCGACGCAGTTGAAGCTGAAATAGAAGATGGCATGATTTATGCAACAGACCGCAAGGCCGGTCGTGTCGTTTATGCGCTTGACCAACTCGCTCCTCCCGAAGTAACAGAGCTCGTCGCAAGCGGCCCGTTGCTTCGCTCGCTGTTACTTCGCTCCACTGATGAAAATAAGTGGAGCACCACCACTCTGGCAGGTCTAAAGGTGACCGAACTTGGCGTTGTGGACGGCTTGGTAATGGTCGAAGATCCCGAATACACAGTCCATGATGGGCAGAGACTGAAACGAAGTGAAGTGATCCCACCTGATGCGAGGCTTCTGATCGACGCGTTCGTGACACCTTCAGGAACCTCGATGCTTTACGCCCGAGACGGGAAGGTATGGCACCAAGGGAACTTAGGGGAGCGAGAAATTAGGTCTGCGAGTGACCAACCGGTGATATGGGGGAGAATAGGTCGAATTTTCGCAGAGGTGTCTATCGTCGCTGAAACCCAACAAGGGCAAATTCTCCTAGTTGGTGGGGGATGAGAGATAAGGAGCTACTTCCATGACCGAAATCGGACTTCTATCAACAATCGAGCAAGCAGAATTGATTCGACGTGGTGACCTTTCGAGTAGAGAACTCACGGAGCACTTCGTAGAACGAATCGAACGCCTGGACCCGGAGATCAACGCCGTGGTGACGCGGGACTTCGAAGTTGCTTTGAACGAAGCAGACGTTGCCGATGAGCAGGGACAAAAGGGTGAATTTATAGGCGCTCTTCATGGCATTCCTATAACGGTCAAGGACGCGCTTGAAACGCGCAACCTTAGATCTACAGGTGGTGCGATTGAGCTACGAGACAATGTCCCCGATCGAGACGCGGCGGTGGTTGCTTCGTTGCGAAGAGAAGGGGCCATCGTGATGGGTAAAACCAATCTCCCTCGCTGGTCCGGAGATATTCAGTCATACAACGAGATATTTGGCACCACCAACAATCCTTGGAATCTTTCTTGTGGGCCGGGCGGATCGTCGGGAGGCGCCGCGGCGGCAGTAGCCATGGGATTTACTTCATTCGAAATCGGGACCGATATCGGAGGCTCCATCCGGTTTCCAGCGGCGTTTAACGGCATATGGGGTCATAAACCAAGTTTCGGTGTGATCCCAACCACCGGGTATCTCGACCACACCCAAGGAGGACTCAACGAAGCAGATATCAACGTCTTTGGGCCCTTGACTAGGAGTTCAACCGATTTAGGTTTTTTGTTGGACATCATGAAAAGGAATTCACCGCCTTGGATTCCCCAGCTGCAAGATGCGCCCGCTGATCTCGCGAAATTAAAGGTCGGTGCTTGGTTAGATGACGGGTTTTGTCCTGTTGATCAAGAAGTTCAAGCACACCTCGAAAAAGTCGTTAACGAACTTGAGAACGATGGAATAGCAATCGACCGATCCGCGAGACCTGAAATAGATCCTGAGGAAGCAGCCATGCTGGGTTTGTGGTTGGTGCAGCGCGCTATTTCACAAAGCACTGACAGTGATGGGCCAGGTCATCGCATTTGGCTTGACCGACACGTAAGGCGTGAAGAGATACGACTCAAATGGGCGAAGTTTTTTGACGACTATGACGCCATCATCTTGCCGGTCTGCTTCGTACCACCGTTTGAGCATCAACAAGACGGTGACTTTGCAAGCCGAACTCTTACGTGTAACGGTCAAACACGAAACTATGTTGACGTTGTTAAGTGGACAACGATGATCGGGATGGCTTATTTACCATCTACAGTGCCACCGACAGGATTAGGAACATCGGGTTTGCCGATTGGTTGCCAAGTGGTTGGGGCATACGGCAGCGACAAGTTGACAATTTCCTTAGCTGGCAGAATCGGTGAGCTTATGGGCGACTACCAGCCGCCCCCTCGTGCTCAATAACATGATGAACCTCCGCGATTGCTCCTTGAAGGTCAGGCAACGGGGCAAAGACCGCATCAGAATCAGTAGACAAAAAAGCAAATGAAACTTGGATCACGGGTAGTCGGGTTGCTTTCTCAAGAGCTACAGCGTAGGTGGCCCCTTGAAGGCGATAGTGATCGACTTTTGCTTCTATCTCGCTTTGTTGGATTAGGTCCGTTTTGTAATCTATGACCACCAAACCCCCATCAGTTTCGTAGACGAGATCAACGTAACCTTCGATTATCTGATCGCCCATAGGGCACGCCACGTGCAGTTCGCGCCAATAACGGTTGTGAATAGCTTGTTGGAGTTCCGGGCTACGAATCGCCGAATTAACGAGACTTTCAACATCCCTGGATAGTTCGGAGATACCTTCAGCTTCAGCATGAATAACAGCGAGGCTTGTGAGACCTTTGCCGGTTTTCAGATCGATGGTTTGAAGCACGGCGTGAACTGCCCGCCCAATGGCTGTCCCGTAACGTCCTCTTCCTTGTATCGGTAACTCCGATTCGGATGCGTCTTTTGCAAGACCTGGATCGACCGATTCAACAGCGTTAACTGAGTTGACGGCTTGGGAGATATGGGTCGCGCTTATGAAACGATTTCGGTAGCTCAGTTCGATTGCTTGGTTGTAGCGATTGCGCCATTCGGTTAAGTCCGGACGCAAAATCGTTCTCTTCGCTTGCCTTTCACTAACTAGGTTGGCTCCACCTGAATGATCGACTTCGGTCTGTTCGACGCCCTGCGAAGCTTCAGCAAGCAGATACCGGGCAGTTCTTGCATCGGAAGACGATGGGGATTCTTTGCGATGCACTGAGACAACTAAATGGTCGCAAGCGCGTGTGCATGCCACATAAAGGTTCCGAATGGACTCATCGTGACCGAAGATCTGTTCGGCTTCAGCCCAATTATCGAAGCCGCCTGTTTGGAGATCCTTACTAATTCTCACTTCGGGAGTTTCTGCATTAGGTGGGTACCCCACTCGCACTCCATTTTCGCGACGTGCCTGAAGGGGTAACCCGGCAAGGATCGCTATAGGAAACTCGAGACCTTTAGCTGCATGGATAGTCATGAGTCGGACCGAATCATCGTCATCTTCGGACAAAATCGTTTCAACAGATCGAGCGTTCTCCATTGTTTGCTGATCAACCCAGGAAAGAAATCTTTGAAGCAGTCCGTTATCGCTGTCGGACCACGCTCGAGCTTGATCAAGGGCATATCGAATCCGGCGTAGAGATTCGCGTGGATCCCTTCGCGCAGCGCATTGTTCTTCGATCTGGCGGTCTTGGATGATTTGTCCCATCAGTTCTGAAGGAGTCATGGTCGTTCGATGAGCGTGCAATTCTGCGAGGTGAGCTAAGCCGATGGCGACCGGGTCGCCATCCTTTGTTTGTGCTGCGTGCTGCTCAGCGGTCTTGGCGGCCCAGTCCCACGCTTTGGGATGAGCGATCCTAAAACGATACAAATCGTCGTCGCCGCACCCGTAGATCGAAGATCGCAACGCTGAAACAGTTGCTAAAGAGTCCGATGGGTCGTTGACCGCTCTCAGACACATGATCAGGTCGCGTATTTCTCGGCTTCGCCAAACAATGTTGCTTGAGGTAAGGCGATACGAAATTCCAGCCCTTTCGAAATCTCGCTGGATATTGTCCATGGCGGATCGAGTTGGAACGAGGACCGCTATGTCGCTGAACTTCGCTTTCCGCCATTGGTCGTGATCGTTAACTGACCAGCCCTCGCGAATGGCTTGAATGACGGTTTGAGTAATGTCGTGGGCCTCCACGCTCCTCACATCGCTTTTGTCCGATTTCGGGTGAGCTTCGGCTCCGAGGACGGTGACTGCGTTCCCTAGGGGAGCGCTTTCGCGGATTGACACCAGTTCTGAGTATGGAGGCTGGCTGTTGAGTCGAGGAGTAATTAACTTCCCGAAAACCGTGTTGATCCAGTCAATAATTTCGGGAGTACTCCGGAAATTTGTTGAGAGTTGAACCTTCCCATCTGCATATTTGTCTTGGGCTTCTAAGTAGAGGCTGATGCTCGCTCGCCGGAACCGGTAGATCGATTGTTTAGGATCACCAACAAAAAACAAACGACCTGGCAAGGTGGGTGTTGCTTGCCACGAAGTTGAAGTTTGGGCATCGATTGGTGATGCAATCAGAGTGGCAATTTCTATTTGAAGAGGATCCGTATCCTGAAATTCGTCAATCAAGAGATGCTTGTATTGGTTATGGACTTTTCTCCTGATGAGCGGACCGCGATGGGGGTCTTTCAGAACTTCGCGGGCTGAAACCAACAGATCGTGATAATCGAGGCAGCCCTGGTTTCGTTGCTCTCGTACACCGTTTAATACAAAATTTGTGACGCAAGTCGTGAGGCGTCGCAAGACGACATCGGCTAATTGGTCCCGAAATGATGCGATTTGTTCTCTGTATTGCTCGTATTCAGACCTGATGCTCTGAATGTCAACCCAATTTTCCTTTCGCCCCCTTCTCTTGCCGCTAGGCACCTTGACGTTTGCCAGCGCAGATACTTGTTGGATGTCGTCGAATCCCGATTCGAGTTCCTGGACGAATGCACGTATGACTTCGAGAGCATCTGTCATAGAGTCCGAGTCACTGCCGCTGATGAAAGTGTCCGCCTTACTGGCTAAAGAACGACCGTTAGCGATGAGTTCGTCAAATTGAATGGGTTCCAATTCTCGAGTCACACCGAGCGTCAACAGATCCCAAATTTCGTGGAGTTTTGTGGCCATCGGCAGTAGATGTTTGGCGGGGTTAATACCGAGGGCATCTCCAATCAACAGTGTTCGAGACCAAGAAGAATCCAGAAGAAGCGAATCCAAAAAATTTTCGAATCGCGCCAAGAAGTCGACTTGACTCGAAATTTCGTCGAGGACTTCAAAGCTGGGTGGAAGTCCAGCCTCAACGGAATGCTCAGTAAGTAAACGACGAGCAAAGCCGTGCAGTGTTGAGATGGCAGCTCCATCGAGTTTCTCTAACGAAAGTTTTATGCGTCTCAACTCTGCGGGTTCAGAACGGTTGATGAACAAATCCTCTAGGCGAGATCGGATTCGATGTCGAAGTTCAGAAGCAGCCTTGTTCGTGAAGGTGATGACGGCCAAATCATCGACCGACACTTCGTCAGAGGAAACCAAAAGTTTCGTTACTCTCCCAACCAGCGCTTCGGTTTTGCCACATCCAGCGCCAGCCTCAACGAACAAAGTTTCGCCGTAATTTGAAGCGATTACATCCCGCGCCGCATGATCAAGGGGTAAAACGTTCCTAGTCATTTGCCAGAATCTCGTCTTCGTTCGCGACATCATCGACCCATAGCTGAACGTAAGGAGATAGCAGTTCGGACCTTGAAATTTCCTCCCAGCTATCATCTATGTCTCTGGTGCCGAGTTGGTCAGGGTCGCAGAACGCGCACTTACCAACCCCAGTCCATTGGGATTCGGAGGGCTCGGGCCTTGAGGGAAAGACGCCTTCTTCTATGCCCTTCACCATGATGTCAACGGCTTTATCAAAGTTGTCTAGAACTTCATCTGTGACGAGATATCCGACAGTTGCCCACTGTTGGGAGTTGCTGGCAAACCAATAGCTGGCATGAACTTCGCTGTTTCCTTGAACGAGGTAAGTGTTTGCTGCGAGTGCGTAGAGCGGTAGTTGAAGCTGAGCACCGCGCAAGATTGGGTTCTCTAAACTCAATTGCTTATAGGTATCGCTTTTCCCAGTTTTGTAGTCGACGACTACTAGAACTTCTGGATCTGCTTTTTCAACACGGTCGATGCTGCCGCGAAAGCTCACGGTTCGTCCGGATGGGAGCTTTCGTTGAAGCGCTGGAAACTCAGCGTCTGGTAAGCCGAATTTTAACTCGGTAGCGATAACGGTTCCGCGACGTTCTCGCTCATGGTCGAACTTCAAGATTCCGGCAAGATCGTTTAGCAACTGCTCGCGGTCTCGGCGCCAGAATATTGGTCTCCCGACTAGACCTTGCGTTTCAAATTCTGCCGCTACCTCTAAACCGAACTGTCGCATGGACAAAAGGTCATCTTCGGTATACAGACGATCTGGACCTGCGGGTAGACCCTTGGAGATTTGGTCTCGAAAAAAGCGATCGGCTGCCTCATGGATTAACGAGCCGCGAACTATTGGCGAAATGCGAAGCTCGTGCCGAAAGAATTCAGGTTCATCGACTCCCAATACGTGATGCACGAAATAGCTGTGTGGGCAACGAAACCATTCT
>DJZU01000030.1 GCA_002448715.1 Candidatus Neomicrothrix sp. UBA6944
CCACGCTAAAGGCGGAGATGGAGGAGCGGGTTGCGTGTCGTTCCGACGCGAAGCGCATGTGGCTCGAGGCGGACCCGATGGTGGCGACGGTGGTTCTGGCGGAAATGTTTGGCTAGTGGCTGATCGCAACGTCTCTTCACTATTAGCGTTCAAAGACTTCCCATTTCGCCGCGCTGATGATGGGACGCATGGGCAAGGAAAGAAAAAACATGGGCGAACCGGTGAGGACCTCATTGTCAAGGTCCCCGAGGGCACAGTTATCAAAGACTTCAACGGCGAAGTTATTGCCGATCTCGTAGCAGCCGGTGATCGCTGGCTTGCAGCAGCAGGAGGACACGGAGGCCGAGGTAACGCCCGATTTCTATCCAATAAACGAAGAGCTCCCGCCTTTGCAGAGCAAGCTGAAATAGGTGAAGAAAAATGGCTTCGACTTGAACTGAAACTTATGGCCGACGTTGCTCTAGTGGGGTTCCCTAACGCGGGCAAGAGCACTCTCATTTCGCGGATTTCCGCGGCGAAACCCAAAGTAGCTTCGTACCCCTTTACGACCTTGACTCCACATTTGGGGGTTGTGCGCCGAAATGACGATTTCGAAATGGTGGTAGCGGATATCCCAGGTTTGATCGAAGGCGCCGCGTCTGGCAAAGGACTTGGTCATCAATTCCTCCGTCACGTGGAACGGGCAAGAGTTCTTCTAGTACTTGTAGACCTGGCTGATGTAGAGGGCAAATCGCCTCTCAAACAAGAAGAGATACTCATCAGCGAGCTTGGCGACTACGACGCGACGCTGCTTGATAGACCGAGAATGGTTGTCGGAACTAAATCAGATGTCGCAACACTTCCATGGCCTGGTCCGACTATTTCAGCCGTTACGGGACAAGGAATAGACGCTCTTGTTGGTGAATTACGGCAGCTTGTTGAACACGCGCGAGTGACCGACGAACAACCCACACAGTATGTAGTGCACAAACCAGTTCCCGAAGGCATCCAAGTCATAAGACATGATGATGGCACCTTTGAAGTGCTCGGAAGGCAGGCCATTAGAGCAGTAGCGCTCTCAGACCTAACCGATATAGACGCCATGAACCACGCCCAAGAGCGTCTACAACAATTACGAGTTCCAAGAGCGCTAGAGCGAGCTGGTGCCACTGCTGGAGATGTGGTCGTCATCGGGTCCTTCCAATTTGAGTACGAACCCGATACTTAGTTGAAGAGAGAGGAATAGGAACGATTAATGCGTGTCATCGTGAAGATTGGGACATCGTCGCTTACCAGCGATAGCGGCGAGGTCAACATATCTGCGCTTTCGAAGCTGGTCGCAGAGGTTGTCGTAGCGCGCACACAAGGCCACGAAATCGTTGTGGTGACATCCGGTGCCATCACCGCGGGGGTACAAAAGTTAGGAATTGTGCGTCCTGAAGAACCCGAAATTCTGCAAGCGCTATCAGCAGTCGGGCAGATTGACCTTATGCGCGCCTACGGTGAGGAATTTGGCTCCCACGGAGTTGCCATAGGCCAGGTCCTTCTAGCTCCCCATGACTTCCGTGATCGAAACCAGTACCTGCACGCCGAGACCACCTTCGACCACTTACTTCGCCTAGACGTGGTACCCATCGTCAATGAAAATGACGCAGTCGCAGATGACGCGATCAGGTACGGCGACAACGACCGGATCGCCGCTCTAGTAGCCAATCTTTTGCGAGCTGATCTACTAGTCCTGCTGACCGACACTCCGGGAGTTCTCACAGCAGACCCTCGGATCGAACCCAGTGCGACGCTGATCGAAGAGATAGCTGCTATCGACCAGGCCATAGAAGAAGTGGCTGGCAACGCCGGCAGTCGAGGTAGTGGAGGCATGGCTTCCAAGCTTGCCGCAGCGCGCATGGCGTCTTGGAGCGGAGTAAGAACAGTTATCGCAGCCGCTGATCGATCAGAAGTCCTTGCCGAAGCGATTGCGGGCATCTCAGGGATTGGCACAGCGGTACCCGCTCGAGAAGCTCGCGTCGCAGCACGCAAACTTTGGATTGGCTTCGCAGTAACTCCTCATGGCCAAGTCACCGTCGACGACGGGGCAGCTGAGGCGTTATCTCATAGTGGTGGATCATTGCTAATTGCAGGAATAACAAGAACTGAAGGGTCCTATAGCCAAGACGACGCGGTGGACGTAGCAAATCTGTCCGGCGAAGTGTTCGCCAAGGGTTTGGTTGCCTTTGATAGCGAAACCATGGAGAGGTGGAAAGGGAGTCGCGCGGAAGAACTACCAGCCGACATTTCGCCTGTCGCCATCCATCGTGATGATCTAGTCATTCTCGAAGAGCCCTAAAAAGCGAGATCTATTAGGAACAGGTATCTGAGCGAATCGGAAGGTAGCCTGCCAAAGTGACTGATCGGGGCGAGACAAGCGACACTGAGTCAATGGAAGACCTCGGCGCGCGGGTGAAGGCAGCATCTGGGGTCCTAGCGACCGTCTCGACAGCTGAAAAAGATGAAGCTCTAAGAATCGCAGCTGATTGTTTGGTAGCTGCCACATCAGAAATCTTGGATGCAAATTGCACTGATATTGAACGCGCCCAAACGGCAGGAACCCCCGAGAGTGTCATTGATCGACTTCGGCTCGACACGTCTCGAGTTGACGCCATGGGTGAAGGCCTGCGACAACTTGTGGCACTGACGGACCCGACCGGAAAGATCATCGAGAAATGGACTCGACCCAACGGTTTAGAGATCCAAAAAGTTCAAGTACCGCTCGGGGTCGTGGCAATCATCTACGAAAATAGACCCAACGTCACTAGTGACGCATTCGGACTTTGTTTGAAGTCGGGTAACGCCGCATTCCTCAGAGGCTCTTCGGCAGCGATTGACTCAAACATAGCGATCGCTCGCGCTCTACGCGAAGGCATCACCAAAGCAGGTCTACCAGAAGACTCGCTGACGCTCGTTACAGACACTTCCCATGAGGCAGCAATCGAGTTCATGCAACTCAGAGACCATATTGACTGTCTCATTCCCAGGGGCGGGCCTTCCCTCATCAATTCCATCCTTGAAAACGCGAAGGTCCCCTACGTCATTGATGGCGATGGCAACTGTCACGTCTACGTTGATGAAGCAGCAGATCTAGATCTGGCAACAAAGGTCATAGTCAACGCCAAAATGCAGAGACCCTCGGTGTGCAACGCGGCAGAATCGCTTGTTCTGCACTCACAAATAGCTGCAAACTTCCTTCCCCGTATCGCCGGCGCCCTAGTAGGCGTCGAATTAGTTGGAGATAAGCGAGCCCAAGATCTGGTTCCCTCTATACAACCAGCGACCGAAGAAGACTGGTCCACTGAATACCTGGACCTAAAAATGAGTGTTCGAATAGTGGATAACATTGACGAAGCTATACAGCACATCAACATCAACAGCACAGGACATAGCGAAGCCATAATTAGTTCGGACCAAACTGCAACAAAAGAGTTTGTGCGACGCGTCGATGCAGCCGCCGTTCTAGTCAATACATCCACTAGGTTCGTAGATGGCGAAGAATTCGGTTTCGGCGCCGAGATTGGTATCAGTACACAAAAGCTTCACGCCCGAGGTCCAATGGGCCTTGAGCAACTAACAACCACCAAATACATCGTGAATGGGCAGGGTCAAACTCGTGGATGATCCAAAGTCCCGCACCTGACAAGGAGACAACCAAATGGGCGACACAATGTTCGGCGACCTCGCGTCTGTCCGTGACGGACTAAAGGACGTTGACTATTTGGCCGACGACGGCATCGCTAGCGTCGTTTTCCTCGCAGAAAAGCTCGGCAAACCAGTTCTTGTTGAGGGTCCGGCGGGCACTGGAAAGACCGAATTAGCCAAATCGGTCGCAGCAATGACTGATGCCCGACTAATCAGACTCCAGTGCTATGAGGGCCTGGACGAAGCGAAGGCACTCTACGAATGGAACTACAAGAAGCAATTGCTTCGAATTCAAGCTGATCGAGGTTCAGAGGCCAGCAGCGAGGACTGGACCGAACTCCAGGACGACATCTTCAACGACGAGTTCCTTCTCACTCGCCCGCTGCTAGAGGCCATCAGCGCGGAAGAGAAAATAGTGCTCCTTATCGATGAGGTTGACCGAGTAGAAGTAGAGACTGAAGCATTACTGCTCGAAATTCTTTCCGACTACCAAGTCTCCATTCCTGAATTAGGAACCATCGAAGCGAAACAGATCCCAATAGTGTTCCTCACTTCGAATAACACTAGAGAACTGTCTGAAGCGCTCAAGCGTCGTTGCCTTTTTCTACACATTGACTACCCACAACTCGAACGAGAAAAAGAAATTGTTCTCACCAAAGTGGATGGCATAAGCGACAACCTCGCTGAACAGGTAGCCCGCATTGTGCGTTCGATCCGACAAATCGAGTTAAAGAAGAGCCCTTCCGTTTCAGAAACCCTGGACTGGGCGCGAACGCTGGTTCTTTTGGGAGTTGAAAGCATCGACGTCGAACAGGCAAAAGAATCACTCCATATTCTTCTCAAATATCAGTCGGATATCGAGAAGGCCGCCAAGGAACTAACCGTCGAAGGGTGAGCCGATGCTTGATTTGATGAGCGGTTTTGTTGTTGAACTACGAAACGCCGGTCTGCCGGTCTCGCTTACGGAAAATCTTGATGCCATGGAGGCTGTCAAGCACATACCTATAGAAGATCGCGACGCCTTCAAATATGCGCTCGCGGCGACGCTGGTAAAGAATGAGCAGCACTGGAAAGCCTTTGAAACCGTCTTTGAGGTCTACTTCTCATTGCGCGGACCTGAATACAACGTCGTCGACGAAGATGGCGAGATAGACGAAGACTCCCTCGAAGAGTGGATGTCTCAGCAGATGCGAGGCATGGGCGGTCAAGGTTCGGCTGAAGACATGAGTCCCGAAGAAATTGCTGAGATGCTGTTCCGTGCACTTATGAACGCAGACGAAGCGATGATGGCGGCTATGGCCAGAGCCGCTGTGACGCAGTTTGCAGGCATGGAACCCGGCCGGCCGGTCGGGGGCACTTACTACCTGTACAGAACACTCCGCAACCTTGATCTAGATGGAATGATGGATCGGTTGATGGAGGAAGCTCAGGAGCGCTCAGATAATGACATGACTCCGTTGCAGGAACGCCTTGAGCGCGAAGAGTTCGAAAACCGAATCGAAGATCTGAAACGGGAGATCGAAGCGGAAATCAGACGCAGATTGGTAGCTGATCGAGGTGTGGAAGCAATGGCTAAAACACTTCGAAAACCGTTACCTGAAGATGTTGACTTCATGCACGCGTCGCGTGAAGAAATGGCGAACATTCGCAAAGCCATACAGCCCCTGACTCGAAAGTTGGCGGCGCGACTTGCCCGTAAACGTAAACATAAGCGGAAGGGCCCACTCGATTTTCGGGCGACGGTGCGGCAGTCGCTGAGCTATGGAGGAGTACCGGCTGAACCTCGATTCCGAAACCCTCGACCAAATAAACCAGAACTCATCGTTGTGGCTGACATATCGGGGTCGGTCGCGGCCTTTGCCCGTTTCACATTGCATCTGGTGTACGCGTTACAAAACCAATTCAGCAAAGTGCGTTCGTTTGTGTTCATTGATGGGCTCGACGAAGTAACCCACATGTTTCAAAATGAAGAGGACATCACGAACGCTGTGCATCGTGTGAACACTGAAGCTGACGTTGTGTGGGTTGATGGTCACTCGGATTACGGACATGCGTTTGGCGTCTTTTGGGAGAACTTTGGTTCAGAGATCAATTCCAAGTCAACTGTGATGTTTCTCGGTGACGCCCGAAATAACTACCACGCCACTAACGCATGGGTGATCAAGGAAACGGCCAAAAAAGCGCGATCGGTTTTCTGGCTTAATCCCGAACCCAAATCGTATTGGGATACTGGAGATTCAGTCATCACCGAATACGCAACTCATACTGATGGTGTTTTCGAATGTCGGAATCTACGTCAACTTGAAGGGTTCGTCGACCATTTGGCGTAGGAAACTGCTTGAGAGAAGTGGCTATCGAAAATCTGATAAAAGCTCAGCTACATGAAACGCGAGGTCTAGCGATTGTCGTCCATTGAGACGAGGATCACACATAGTTTCGTAACGGTCATTTAGCTGCTCAGCAGCGAGCGCATCGCCGCCACCAACACATTCGGTGACTGCGTCGCCAGTCAACTCGCAGTGAACACCACCCGGCCAAGTTCCTTCGGCCTTGTGTACCTGGAAATATTGGCGAACTTCGTCCATGATGATGTCAAAATCTCTGGTCTTTACCCCGGTGTCAGTTTCGTAGGTATTGCCATGCATCGGGTCGCACTCCCAAACAACAGGATGACCAGCGTCGGTGACTTTCCTCAAAATCGCAGGCAACGTATCGCCGACTCGTTCCGATCCCATTCTGCTGATGAGAGTGAGGCGACCCGGCAGTTGGTCGGGATTAAGGGCCTCACATAGAGCCAATACATCCTCAGGTGAAGAGGTAGGTCCTATCTTGCAGCCGATCGGGTTGTGGACTCCCCGTAGAAATTCGACATGAGCCCCGTCGAGTTCGCGGGTTCGCTCTCCGATCCACAACATGTGCGCTGAACAGTCGTACCAATCACCTGTGATGCTGTCTTGTCTTGTTAGGGCCTGTTCGTAGCCCAGAAGTAGAGCTTCGTGGCTCGTATAAAGTTCGACCTGACGCATCGCCGCGTCGTCGGTGTCGAATCCACACGCAGTCATGAAATGTAAAGCGCGTTCGATGCCTTCTGCGACACGCTCGTAGCGTTCGCCGACAGGGCTTGAGGCCACGAATTGCTGGTTCCAATTGTGCACTTGACGCAAATCTGCATAGCCGCCGCGAGTGAATGCTCTGAGAAGGTTAAGAGTCGCCGCGGAAGTGTTGTAGGCCTGTAGCAATCTGTTCGGGTCCGGGGTACGGGAATCAGAGTCAAAGGTGATGTCGTTAACGATGTGCCCACGGAAACTAGGCAGTGTGGCGCCATCTCGAGTCTCTGTGCCTGAAGACCTGGGCTTAGCAAACTGACCTGCGATGCGACCTACCTTTACGACCGGAAGGCCCGCAGAGTATTGAAGTACCACGGCCATTTGGAGGATTACCTTCAGCTTGTCGCGGATTGCGTCCGCGCTGCTCAAATCAAACGATTCAGCGCAGTCTCCGGCCTGAAGTACTATCGCTTGCCCGTTCGCCACTCGCGCCAGCTGGTCAGTTAATCGACGTGCTTCTCCGGCAAAGACGAGAGGTGGACGAGTGCCGAGCTCATGCAGCGCTTCGTCCAGCGCGCCTAGTTCCGGCCATTCAGGTTGCTGACCAGCGGGGTGCTCAGTCCAGGAGTTGGGGTGCCAGGTGGTGTTCACAATATTAAGTGTGCAGGTTGGTTGGCCTTAATGCCAAGAAGATTTTTTGTTAAGGGCGTTCCGGGCGCTACGCGACAATGACCAGAGCGTCTTCGCGCAACTCGTCCACAGCTCGTTTTACGAGTCGTCGGGCAGCTTCGGCTGTAACCCCGAGTTCTTCCCCAACTTCTCGATAGCTGTGACTTTCACCATCGATCAAACCGAAGCGACGAGCTACTGCGAGCTGAGCTCGGGGATCGAGACGGTCGAGCAGTCCTCGAATCATTTCTTTGCGGTCACTTTCCAGGGCGTGATCTTCTGGGCTAGGTGCATCGTCGCCGATGAGATCAACGAGTGTGCTGTCGCCCTCGTCACCAATGTTCTTGTCGAGGGAAGTGGGGGTGCTAATGCGTTGCAGCCACGCATTCTCATCATCGAGACCGTCGCTGTCTCCACCGCTGTGGCGCAGAGCTGCACGAAGGCTGGCGGAACGGTCGCTGGGGAGGCGGATCAGGCTTGCCTTTTGATCCAGGGCTCGCCCTATCGACTGCCGAATCCAGAATGTGGCATAAGTCGAGAACTTGAAGCCTCTGCGCCAGTCGAACTTCTCTACAGCATGTTCAAGGCCGAGATTTCCTTCTTGGATTAAGTCCAGAAGCTCCATTGCTGGCGGTAACGGGTAGCGGCGAGCGATCGACACCACCAGCCTGAGGTTCGCGCGGATGAACCGATCACGAGCGGCTTCGGCCTCACGTACGGCTGTTCGAAGAGAGCGGCGCTCCGCGGCGGTAAGTTTTTCCTCGCCGTCGAGAACGACCTGGGCGTCTCGCCCTTTTTCTATTGCTTTTGACAACATCTTCTCGTCGTCGGCAGTCAACAATGCGACCGCTCCGATTTCGTTTAGATATTGACCTACTGAATCACTCATTATTAATAATCTCCACCGGGGGGGACCGGATCTGTTTGGCTCGAGGGGGGTCTC
>DJZU01000026.1:0-1914 GCA_002448715.1 Candidatus Neomicrothrix sp. UBA6944
CAATAAGTAGGTCACTAGATCGTCGAGTTCGCTTTCGGAAAGAGTTTCAGCGAATGAGATCATTCCCTGACGGTTGTCGGGGCGTGAAGGTTTGTTTTCGGGTGCATTTCGCACCCACTCACGAAGGTCCGCGATATTTACGGAGCCGTCATCTCTGTATAGTTCAAAGATTGACCCGGCAAATGAAGTCCGAGTCATGAGGTGAGTCAGGTTCGGCGCATAGCCAGAGGTTAGGTTTGCGTTTCCATTGCCAGCCGACTCGTAAACACCATTCACTACATGGCAGCTAACACAATGTCTTCCGAACAAGTCATATCCCCTTTTGGCAGCAGTGTCAGCTGGGACAGTCGCAGGAGTCAGTTGTTCTTGAACCCACGCGTCATAGTCGTCGCGTTCCAACACCACTGCTCGCATTTGCATGTTGGCGTGACTTAAGCCGCAGAACTCCACACATTCGCCATAAAAAATGCCAGGGACTGGTGAACTAATTCGCCAATGGTGGACACGTCCGGGCACTGCATCCTTTTTGCCATTTAATTGCGGAATCCAAAATGAGTGGATGACGTCGTTCGACCGGATATCGAGGTTGATTTCTTCACCCACAGGTATCACTATCTCATTGGCGGTGACAATGTCGTGTATGCCGTCTTCGTCAACGTCGTAGCTAAATTGCCACCACCATTGCTGGCCCTCTACCTGGATCGTCCGTCCGTCGCTTTTCCCACTGAGGTCAAATACTGCTGGAATTGTTACGACCGCCAGGAATACGAGCAGAAGCACTGGGATTACTGTCCATGTGAGCTCAGCTTTGCGATTTCCGTGGATTTGTTTTGGAAGCTCATCGGGATCATCATCCGGTTTTTCTCGGAATTTCACCATGACAACAACAACAGCAATAGCAACAAAGATTCCGACTGCTGTGGCCATGTAACCCGAAAGCCTCATGATGCCGTCGATTTGTTTAGCGTTCTCACCCACTGGGTCAGTTGGGTCTATCCGACCTGTAGCGCACGACGTGAGGATGGTCGCCAACACAAGGAAAGGCGTGTGACGGAAAACTCGGAAGGTATTGAACACTCGATGTTTGATTGGGTTATCTGGAACCCCATTTGAGGTTCTTTTCTTGGCGTTCATCGGATCACCACCGCGGCGTCAAGAGTTGGTGCAGAGTGTTCGTCACTTGAGTGGTGTTCGTCTTCATGATGACCTTCGTCATCGTGGTGTTTATCATCACCGTGGTGATGAAAGTCCCTTTCTCCTCGAGCAGTGGCCGCAATACCACCGACGATCAGCGCCAGGCCTCCCAGCACCAGAACCGAGGCAACTATGGCCCGCCGAAGGTCTGGTTTGGCGTATACGACGAAAGCGAATCCCAGAATGACGCTGGAGACAATAATTGCGAACCAACTAGCCCCATTCTTGCTAGATGTCAGAAAGATTCTGGACACGAGTACCACTGGTAGTGCGATCGCAATTCCTCCATAAAGAGGTATCTCGAACGGGGCCATGATTCGTTTACGCTCTATGGCGTTGGCTTCCTGATCTTGTGAAAGATGTTCCGACCAGGCGCTAAAGGTCCATTCGACTGCTGAAACGAGCATTGTCGCGACGCCGACGATCGCGATGAAACCATCGACTACGAGACCAACCATAAGGATGCCGAGGCCAATAGCTCCCATGATTGGCCACCATGCAGGAGTTGCCGGGTGACTGTGAGCTCGTTCTCGATCTATGGAATCACCGTCCCCCAAGGACAGGGCCAGCCCTGCGAGTAAGGCAAATGCCGCAGCAGCCGTTCCCAGCACAATGGTGCCGAACATCACGATGTGTCCGTTCCCATCCATGCCTGTAAACAGGCCCAACGCGACGGCTGCCGCTGTTGCGAGTGCGACGCGACCGGCGAAGTATCTGCTT
>DJZU01000026.1:2283-14697 GCA_002448715.1 Candidatus Neomicrothrix sp. UBA6944
TGTACCAAGTCACAGCCCATACAAAAGCTGCGAAATCCCAAAAGAAGACCGCCGCACCCAGGGATGTACTTCCCCGCTGCCCGACGCTTCCTCCCAAGGATCGCAAGCCCATTAAACCTATATAGAGGAGGCCCATTACAACAATTGCTAAAGCAAGTCCGGTCGTGGCAAACGCCAGATTCTGATATTCGCCTGAACCAATTTCTAGCTCCATGCGGTTCATGCTGTACATGACCATGTTGATAAAGCCGAGGCCAAGAACAATGGTGGTTGCAATAGCTGTCCACGCATGAGCGGTATCTCGCCGCCTGCTTGCCCATAATGCCCAGTGTGCGGTCACAAGTGATGCCACGAGAGTTAGCAGGGCATAATCAAATTGCGGATTCGGCACTGCTAGACCATCAAGCCAATCGTGACCAGGGTGTGGTCCCGAAGCGTGACGTCTGGCCATATAAAAGCCCAGCGCTCCAGCCATCATCATTGCGCATACCGCACTAGCAAAGCCTGTTGCGACTAGTTGAGTCCGAGGCCTTTGGGGGCGGCCAGAGGCAAGCGTTGGCGTAGTGTCCGACATCAGACGTTTGCCTCCTCAGTTTCTTCCTGTGCGTCGAGTAGCGGTGTGCCTGATGTCAACATGGGCAACTCAGCAGTCTCGCCCATTGGTGGGGGCGAAGGCAGTAACCACTCCGGAGATTGAGCGGACCAAGGATCTTCAATCGCTTCGGGGCCCTTCTTCAAACAAATCGAAATGAACAAATTGAGTATGAGCAACGCTGCCCCAGCGAGCAGAAGTGCTACGCCCGCGGCACCCAGAGCGCTTAGACCTTCAGCCCCGGTGTCGTCTACCCAGTTGGAATACAGAGAAGTTGCATTTGGGTCGGCATATACGAAGTCAGGTTGCTCTGTCACCAAGCCTGACAATGCTGGGCCAACGAAAGCTAAGAGGGCGCCGGCTCCAATGACGAGAAAATTCAGCAGGCCCAGCAACTCGTTAAGTTGGCGACCCCAGATCTTTGGAGCCCACCAATGGATCGCCGCTAGTAGGCCAAGAAGTCCTGCTCCGTAGATCAACACCGATTGTTGGCCAGTTACCCAAGTGGTCATCCGTAGCTGGGGGTTTCCATCATTTCCACGACCGGCGATTTCGAGCCAATCAGCCGCTGCTCCGATTAACCCAACTAGAGCGCCAACGAGCACAAGTTTGCCCGCGGCAAAGGCCGCTATGAGCGAAGTACTTATTTTGGGCAATTTGCGGTTCTGGATAACAGCCAGACCTAATAAACCAAGTAATCCGGCTGTGCCTAGCAATGCTCCGGCATAGAGCCCTACTAATACAACCCCCTCAAAGCCGTCAATAATGTCGGCCCCTTCTCCTGTGATTGCAAAGTTGGTCCATGCTCCAAACCCAAAAAGGCCGACCAAGCCGATAGCGAAGTACATGGCGATTGGTTCGAAAACCCGCCTTTTGGCTGCAGCTAAAACGATTTCTGCGGCTACTCCGAGTACTGGGACGACGTAGATGAATAACTGGGGTGTCCTATGAATCCAGTCGATTCGCTCCCAAATTCCATAGTTGCCGAGTAAGAACACTCTTCCGTAACGGTGGTCAATGTAAAGGATCGCTATCTGGCCAAGTAGAACCGGCAAACTGACCACGAGCATAGAAGCGGCAACCAGAGCCGACCATGTGAACGGCGGCGTTTCATCCATATAAAGGCCTGGGGATCTCATAGTCATCACAGTTGTTGCGACCGTGATCGAGCCGAGAAGCAACGCTATAACCAGACCAGTTAGCGCCAGTAGGTGAAGGTCAACCCCATTGGCCCATCCGCCGTAGGGGCCACCGTTACCTAGGTAAGCCCCGATGAGAACAACAGCGGAAATCTTCCAAACCCAAAAGGATGCTGTGGCTGCCCTCGGGAAAGCCAAGTTTGAGGCGCCTATTTGAAGTGGCACTAGGTACATAGCCAAACCGAGGAACGCCGGCATTAAGAACAGCAGAACGAGAGTTTCTCTCGACAATGCGAAACTTTGAGCGAAGCTGTCAGCGTCGAGGCTCACAAATTTGCTTGCCGACGTTAGATCCAACCGAACGAGCAGATCGAGAACGGCACCCAAAATGAGAAATCCGAGCGCGCTGACAATGAAAAGTCGGCCGGTTCGTTTGTGATCAGCAGTCGTCAACCAGCCAAATGGCGTCGGGTCTTCCACGGGCACACCGGGAGAAGTTGAAGCGGTTGTGTTTTCGCTCATCGTGTCCTGCTGATTGCTGCCTCGATAAATAACGGTTCGCGTCTACCCGAAGGTTGACTGTGCTTTAGAGCGCGGTCGAAACCGCGCAGGTGCTGAAGGTGCACTTTACTCACCAGCTTGCCAGTCGTGTAACTCCAAAGCTGTGTTCTCTTATGGTCTTTTCGGCGCGGGATTCGATGAGACGTCATCAGCTTGTCGTCCCATATGTCAGCACGTCGATAGCCACGGCAATAAACAGCGCCCCCAGGTAGACGATTGAGTACACAAAGACTTTCATTGCTTGCGCCGAAGTCGGTTTACGAAGCAACCCAAGAGTACGCCACAAGAACACCAATCCACCTATTAGCGCGACCGATAAATACACAAAACTCATGTCTGCTAGAACGTGGAACCAAATCGATAATCCGAAGACCACAATCGTATAAAGCACCATTCTTATTGCTGTTGATCTAATGCTGGTAACGACAGGAAGCATGGGGACAGAAGCTGCCTCATAATCGTCGGCGTATTTAATCGCTAATGCCCAGAAGTGTGGGGGGGTCCAAAAAAAGACGATCGCAAACAAAATAATCGGGTTAAGGCTGAGTGACCCAGTCACAGCTGCCCAGCCGATTAGTGCCGGGGCAGCGCCGGCAGCGCCTCCGATGACGATGTTCTGCCTGGAGGTCCTCTTTAACCAAAGCGAGTAGATAAATACGTAGAAAAGGCATGCGCCGAGGGCGAGAACTGCTGAAAGCCAATTCACGAATAGGTAAAAGAGAACAAAGGCCGCCACTTCAAGTGCGACTCCAAAGACAAGTGCTGACCGGGGGGTGACGGTGCCAGTTACTAATGGTCGACCTTGGGTTCGTTCCATCAGGCGATCTATATCTCGATCGATGTACATGTTGAAGGTGTTGGCACCTCCCGCTGCTAGCGCACCGCCGCTGATGGTGAGCAACACTAGGGACAGACTTGGCATACCACCATGGGCGAGGATCATGGACGGCACAGTCGTTATTAACAACAACTCAATTATTCGCGGCTTGGTGAGCATCACGAAGGCGTTTACCGTCGCCAAAGTTCCTCCGCCATTACTTTCGATGGCTGTCGTGCTGTACTCCATCGTGCGCCACGATACGTCCCCAAACGCTCAGTGACCCAACTAGATGAGGTGATTCGCGCAGAATGTTGTTTAAGTCCTAGGTTCAGTACTGTGAGAATCGTCACTTTGAACCCTCTTCAATACCATTGGCTGACTCGATGTGCCTTATGGCTTCTGTCCGCGATAGTGGTATCGGGCGCCGCTGTGAGACTTACGGGCAGTGGATTGGGTTGCAGCGATTGGCCAAATTGTGAACCAGGTCAACTGGTCCCTGAAGCGGACTTTCACGCTTGGGTGGAATTTGGTAACCGGTTGGTTACTGGCCTCGTGTCGCTGGCGGTGGTCTTGGCGGTTCTGGGTTCGTTGAGGCGGGTACCGCCCGCTCGAGCCCTCACGAATTGGTCATGGGGATTGGTCATTGGTGTCGCGGCACAAATCGGGCTCGGCGCAATAACTGTTCTCACTCACCTGTCGCCTCCAATTGTTATGGGTCATTTCTTGTTGTCAATGGTTCTTATTTGGAACTCGGTTGTACTTGAAGATCTTGCCCGACCAAATCGACCATCCGTCGGGAGAATATTGGTTAGTCCTTCGTTGAGACATCACTCCTACCTGGTCGTGTTCATAACTGTGCTGGTAATAGTTACAGGCACATTTGTAACTGCGACCGGTCCTCATGGAGGGGACGAAAACGTCGCGCGTTTAGGATTTTCGTTTCCGAGTGTCGCGAGAATCCATGGATGCGCAGTAGTGGCGCTATTGGCCGCATCAATATTGTTGAGGTTGAGACTGCGCAGCGATACCAAAACCCACTTTTTGCATCGGGTAAATATTTTCTTATTGGTAGCACTTGGGCAAGCTGTGATTGGTTACGTGCAGTACTTCACAAAGTTGCCAATTGTGTTGGTTGCTTTTCACATTGCAGGAGCGACCGTTCTTTGGGTGATGGCTATCCGACTGCTACTAGTGTCTAACTCTCGAACGCTTAAGGCGGGGTGACGTGTCTCATTTCTTCCTCTCTGTGACTTTGAGTGGAAGCGGAGCAGAAGTCGAAAGTTCTCCAGTGCTTACTGGAGAGGAAATCCCAGATTCCGTCACCGACGAAGACGTTCCATGGGTGGTGTTGGTATGGAACGACCCTATAAACCTGATGAGTTATGTGGTGTTTGTGCTTCAAAAACTTTTTGGGTACAGCACTGAAAAGGCCACGCAGTTGATGCTTGATGTGCACGAGAAAGGTCGCGCTGTTGTGTCTAATGGCACCAGGGAAAAAGCTGAGTTAGATGTCTTTCGGCTTCATGAGTACGGGTTGTGGGCGACAATGCAGAAGGACTCATAGCGTGAACTTTGGCCGGCGCTTTCGTAGCAACCGAAACGGTTTTGTTGAAATAAAGATCGCCGATGAAGAGCGGCGATTGATCGCTGAACTCATTGAACAATTGCGAGAATTAGTTCTTTCTACTTCGACCGAAGGATCAGTCGATCCTTCCATCCGTCGTCTTTACCCGACGGCCTATGTTGAAGATGTCGAACAGGAGTTGAAGTATCAACGTTTGATGCGTGATCAATTGTTGGAGCGGAGGCTCGCCCATCTGGATGTCGTGGAGTCAACCCTCCAGGATGAGGAATTGAGCCCTGAGACTTTGATCGCCTGGATTACGAGCATCAACGATTTACGCCTTGTTCTTGGCACTCATCTAGATGTCAGCGAGGAGGAGGAACCAACTTTTGTAAGTGAAAACGACCCGGAACAACAGCAAAGAGCGATCTATCACTATTTGAGTCATTTGTTAGGTGAACTTGTTGATGTGGCAAACAACTAGAACCTCGATTTACAGGATCGGTGGTTTCCTGACGCATCGGGCCTAGTCTGGGCCTGCTAGCCCCCATCGTCTAGCGGCCTAGGACACTGGCCTTTCACGCCAGCAGCACGGGTTCGAATCCCGTTGGGGGTGCCACAGTTTTCTTTAAAGGGCAACGGACGTTACTAATTCGTTTAAGTGACTTGCGGTAACCAAAGTTTTACCGCTGTGCCTTGGCCTGTTTCGTTGAGAATTCGTGCATCGCCGCCAAAACTTTCAGCCACATGACGAACAATCGACAGGCCTAATCCCGATCCAGGTGACGATTTTGCGTCTTCGGCTCTGTAAAACCGTTCAAAGACTTGTTCACGTTCATCTGGAGGGATCCCGGGACCATGGTCACGTACGGTCACGGAACCATCGATGACTTGCACCTGGATGGGGGCGGCTGGCGGGCTCCACTTAAGTGCATTATCAAGCATGTTTGATATTGCCCTTTCAAGAAGCGCTGGAACAGCCAGCACTTGGCACGGTTCAGCTGTGTATTCAATGGGCGAGGATGTTCGTCGTTGGTGCCGTTGGACAACAGCATCAACCAGGTCATCGAGCTCGACCCGGGAGGGTTCATCCATTTGATGCCGATCCGTTGCGAGTTCAACAAGTTCAGTGACCAAGCCGGTTAACTCGTCTAGTTCAAACAGCACATCGTCCAGGATCTCCTGCCGTTCGTTCTCTGGAATCAACGGGCTTCGTTGTATGTGTTCCAGATTGGTCCGAAGACTTGTTATCGGTGTGCGAAGTTCATGACTTGCATCGGTAACAAGACGGTGCTGTTGTTCTCGTGAAGCGCTCAACGCACTGAGCATTTGATTAAAACTTGCAGCTAGCTGACCGAACTCGTCATCTCTTTGTACTTCGATTGGTTGATCAACATCTTGAGTGACTGCGACGTCGTTAGCCGCTTCAGTCAAACGCTTCACTGGGCGAACAACCCGACCCGCAATAACGAAGCCAGAAATGCCAGCACCCGCAACGCCGATGACAAAAATCTGGATGCTGATCCTCCAGAGACCTGCCAATAACTCATCTACGTCATCCATGGGACGAGCGATCATCACGGCTCGACCGGGCATCTTTAGTGGGGCGGTAAGTATTCGCATCCGATAACCACCGACTTCGGCTGTATCGATCTGACTGCGGTAATTGCCGCGAGCAACGGCTAGGTCGTCGCGGCTAATGGGCAACGGTTCAACATTGCTTGCCCAAATTCGACCCCTAGTGTCGAAGACTTGAAGCAGAACATCGTCTGGCGCGTATCTCCCAAACAGACGTCGATCGAATTCTTGGGGGCGTCCGAGTTTGTCTCCCAACTGCACCACCGAAGCTGCCCGATCTCGCAGCGTGTCATCCAAAGTGTTTAGTGATCTGGCTCTCGCCATATACAAGAAGGTTCCAGCTACAACAGCCACGACGACCGCTACGACTGTCGCTATTAGAACTGCTACTCGAGCACGAAAACTCATGAGGCCCTAAGGACGTAGCCGACACCGCGGACGGTCCGGATCAGCCGTTCACGATCATCGGTTTCTGTTTTACGCCGTAGGTACCCCACGTAGACCTCCAAGCTGTTGGATGCCAGCGTTGAGTCATAGCCCCAAACAGCGGCGTAAATTTGGTCTCGGGTTAAAACTTGGTTTGGATGTTCCAGAAAGAGTTCAAGTAATTCATATTCGGTTCGCGTTAAGTCCAGGGGTTGATTATCCCTGTAAGCCTGGTGAGCTTGCCTATCAAGGCATAGATCCTGAAAACACAGAAGGGGCTGCTCTGCTGGGGTGATTTCACGCTTATTCCGTCTAAGTAAGGCCCTAACCCGCGCCAGCAACTCATCAAGGGCGAATGGCTTTGCTAAGTAGTCATCGGCGCCAGAGTCCAAACCCATTACACGGTGTTCCGTTTCTTGACGCGCTGTCAGTAACAAAATCGGTAGCTCGGAACCTATTGAACGCAACCGCTGACACACTTCAATCCCACCAAGATGTGGCATGGTCAAATCAAGAATCATCACATCGACTGCATCGGCAATTTCCAACGCTCGCAATCCATCCGAGGCCGTTACAACTTGATAATTTTCTGCTTTAAGCGCTCGCTCTAGAGCGTCGCGAATTCTGCGATCGTCGTCGACGATACCCACAACGGTGATGTCTTCTGAGGCACGTTGGGTTCTATCCATCAGCTATCGGTCTATCTCCTCAAGATGAATGTTGGATGAGAATCGATGACCATCGCCATTACATCAGCCCCGAATAGGATCTGACCCACAATGCGCAAATCATCTTCTGATCCCAGGTTTCTTAATAAACCGAGATCGCTGGCGGGTTGGCAGTGGACCATATTTCTTCTCCTATTTCTGTATCCAGTTGCCTGCTCCGTTGATGCTTCAGATAACCGAATCGCCGCCTCAACTACTCTGACACAGCAAATAACAACTTCTTCATCACCACGCCAGACATCCACGACAACCTCAACGCCGTTGTTGAAGACAACAAAGCCGACAACCTCTCTAGCTCCTGATACGGAGCCAACTGCGCCGGCTCCACCATATGACGGTTGGTGGGATCCCAAAGCAGTAGGTCTTCCTTGGGGAGACACTGTTCGGGGGGTGTTGACATTTCGTGGATCTCCGACACGTTCTTGGTATGGGGGCGGGCCAGTCCCGCTCATGCCCGAGGTTCTTTGGCGTTTCCCTGAAAAAGGGGATCTATGTTCTTTGTCAACAACGGGCGGTCGGACTGCAAATTGGTGCGGTATTGGGTGGACGGGCCAACCCGCCGTCTGGGAATTAGAAAATCAAACCTGGTTGGCGATCGGTGCATACGACAGAGGTATCCATATTTTGGACGCATCTACCGGTACTCCTATCTTGGAGCCCTTCGTTACTGGCGACATCGTGAAGGGGTCCCTTACGGTGGACCCGGACGGTTTCCCTCTCATTTACAGCGGTTCTCGAGATGGGCAATTAAGGATTTTAGCCTTTGATCGGCCTGACCGGCTTGTTGAGCTTTGGCGCATGGCGGGTGACGAGGTCAACCCGATGATGTGGAACGATGATTGGGATGGAGCTCCTTTAATTCTTGAGGATTATTTAATCACCGGTGGCGAAAACAGCTGGTTCCACATAATTCGTTTGAATCGCTCTTTAGACCCTTTGGGAAAAGTCACGGTAGATCCTGAAATTGTTTTCCAAGCTCCTGGCTGGGACCGTGAATTACTTTCCGCCTTAGGAGATAACAATGTCTCGATCGAAAATTCGTTGGCTATTTCGGGTGACACGGTTTGGTTCGCAAATTCTGGTGGCCTTGTCCAAGGTTGGGATCTCTCGCCACTGCGGACGGGTGATGATCCCGTTCGTAACTTTCGTTGGTGGATGGGAGATGACGTAGACGCCACAATTGTTATTGATGATGAGGGATTCCTGTATGTGGCCGCGGAGTACGAGCGCTCTACTGCTAGATCACAAGAAGTCGGGCAGCTAGTAAAGCTCGATCCGTCGAAACCTGAAACACCGCTGGTCTGGTCAGTCCACGAAGACAGAACTTTGCCTGGGGGTTTTTGGAGTACTCCTGCGTTGCACCGAGATGTTCTGTATGTAGCAACGAACTCCGGCAAGCTGATGTCGGTAGATCGTTATTCGGGAACAATTTTGTGGTCTAAACGTCTCGAAGGGCCGCTGTGGGGTTCTCCTGTTGTGGTGGGAGATATTCTCATAATTGGGGATTGCGGTGGCCATTTGCGGGCGTATGGGGTTCAACAGCCAGAAGTTGAACCCATTGAGATTTGGCGGGTGGAAATTGGTGGCTGTCTAGAGGCAACGCCGACGATTTGGGAGGGCCGAATTTATATCGGTTCCAGAGAAGGCGGGCTATTCGCACTGGGCGAACGATAGGCATTGTGCTCTAGGGTTTCATCATGGATATAGGCGTTTGCGTTGCTTCACATGTCGGAGATATCGATTATGTCGTTCGGGCCGAAGAGCTCGGATACTCACACGCGTGGCTCGCGGATAGCCAAATGTTGTGGTCCGACTGCTACGCGGCTCTCGCTTTGGTTGCTGATCGGACTAGCACCATCAACATTGGCACAGGCGTGTCAGTTTCGGGCACGCGCCCAGCGCCGGTGACGGCTGCGTCAATCGCAACAATCAATGCGCTTGCCCCAGGCCGAACCTTTCTTGGCTTAGGGACAGGAAATACGGCTATGCGGATCATGGGTCATAAGCCGCAAAGAATTGCCGAATTTGATCAGTACCTCGATGCGATCAAACCTTTACTCAAAGGTGAGGAAGCTGAGCACTCTTTCGGAGGTCACGTGAGTCCTATTCGGCACATCATGCCGGACAAGGGATTTGTAAATTTCGATGATCCGATTCCGCTATATGTTTCGGGCTTCGGTCCAAAGTCATTGGCGTTAGCTGGGAAACATGCCGATGGTGCAGTCATGTCAATACCGCCTGATGCGCAAGTAATGGATCGCATGTGGGAAATGATCGAGCGAGGCGCTGATGAGGCTGGGCGGGAGCTTGATAGGGAGAGTTATTTGACGTGCTCTCTCACCACGATTGTGGTTCTTGAGGATGGCGAAACTATCGAAAGCCCTCGTGTCAAAGAGGAAGCGGGGGCGATGGCGATGGCTTCGGTTCATTACTCATACGACCAGTACCGTCAACTGGGTAGATCACCTGGAAGCCGGCTCGACGACATTTGGGATGAGTACACCTCAATGCTTGCGGACTATGACCCAGAAAGAATCCATCAACGGATACACGCCGGGCATAACTGTTGGGTGATCCCAGAAGAAGAACGGTTCGTCACCCCGGAGCTCATAGATGCAACATGCATAGTGGGGACAGCAAACGAAGTGATTGAGCGGCTGCAACAACTCGAAGAGCGCGGGCTTGATCAGTTGATGATTCTTCCTAATTTCGATCCGAGATTTGAAGTTCTTGAACGAATTGGCCAGGAAGTTATCCCTCACGTTTAGGTCACCATGCCTGTCAAGGGATCGTGTTTAGCTCACCTCGGTGTTAGCCTTGAACGTCGTTATTCCAGTGGCCATTGAGCCACTCCCGATCTTGAGAGTTTCTATGAGCAACGTCTGTCAAGTCACCGGTCGCAGACCTACAACGGGTTTCACCGTTTCTCACTCTCACCGCCGCAACAAGCGCTGGTTTAAGCCGAATATTCAGAGAAAGAAATTCTACGTGCCGAATGAAAAGCGTCACGTAACTTTGATGGTGAGTGCTAAGGGAATCAAGATCATCAACAAACGTGGAATTGAGTCAGTTCTAGCTGACCTCCGTCGTCGTGGGGAGAAAGTCTGATGGCAAAGAGCGATAAACGACCAGTGATTAAGCTGAAGTCAACTGCCGGCACGGGCTACACATACTCAACGCGTAAAAATAAGACGAATACCCGTGAGCGGATCGAATTGAAAAAGTACGATCCGGTGATTCGCCAGCACGTCATTTTTAAAGAAGAGCGCTGAGCATCTCGTCTGAGATCTTCGTTTTGAGACGACGGTTGTGAGAGACGGCCAGGTCTCTTCGCTGCAAGCGAAATCTTTAGCCATCTCTGCACAGGGTTTAGATCTCAAAAGTTCGCCGCCTTCAGCTCGGCCCGATATCAGGCACTTGAGGCGGGCATTCAAACAGTTCGGGGTACTACAAATCGATGCGGTCAATGCGGTCGCCCGGTCTCATTTGTTAGTTCTGAGAGCTCGCCTTGGGGGTTCTCATAGTGGTTTATCGAAGTTGTTAGATAATGCAACTTATGAACGCCGTGAGTTAGTCGAGTATTGGTGTCATGAAGCCAGCTTTCTTCCGACGCAAGACCGAGCATTGTTTAAGTGGCGTATGCAGCGCGCTGAAGATGGTGAATTGTGGAAAGGAATCCGACGATTTGTCGCGGAGAACCCAGAGTTCGTGCAACAAATAGAGGACTATGTCTGTTCGAACGGTCCGGTAAGTGCCGGTGAACTTCAAAAAAACCGCAAGCGGGATCCGTGGTGGGGATGGTCAGATTCAAAAATTGCTCTTGAGTGGCTATTTTGGATCGGACGGGTATCAGTCAGTCATCGCCACAATTTCACACGCTATTACGATCTCTCTGAAAGGGTTCTATCTTCAGAGGTTCTTAAAGAGTCACTGAGCGAAGTAGAGGCACAAACAGAATTAATCAGGCGAGCAGCCGGTCATCTAGGTGTGGGGACAGCTGAGGATTTGGTCGACTATTTCCGGCTTCCGAAACTTGAAGGCAAAGAGCGAATACGCGAGTTAGTGGAAAACAACGAATTGCTTGAAGTGGAGGTAGAGGGCTGGGACCGATCGGGCTACATACAAATGGGCACCAAGTTCAAGACGGCTAACTCTAAGTCGGTTCTGTTAAGCCCTTTCGATCCCCTTATTTGGTTTCGTCCTCGTGTGGAACGAATGTTCCAATTCAAGTATCGATTGGAGATTTATGTCCCAGCGAAGAAACGAGTGCACGGCTATTACGTTTTGCCTTTCCTGCATAACAACGATCTATGCGCGCGGGTGGACGTGCGGGCTGATAACAAAAACGGGGTACTTCATGTCCCAGCAGCCCACGCTGAAATTCCGAACATGGAACCGGGCGTTGTTGAGAGCCTTGCCACCGAACTTGAATCGTTGGCTTTCTGGAGGAATCTCAAGCAAGTCAAGGTGGGACAGCGTGGCAATCTAGCGCGTCAACTGAAAAGGGTGATCGGTACATGAAAGTCCTGTGGCGCGGATTAACAATGGCTTGTGGCGTGTGCGGAGCGCGGGGGTTGTTCGAAAAGTGGGGGATGCTCTCAATGACCCAAGATTGTCCTAGATGTGGCCTCCATTTCGAACGTATGGAAGGTCATTCCCTTGGTGCGGTAGCGATCAATACCGTGGTGAGTGCCGCGCTAGTTCTTATCGCAGTGGCTCTTGGTTTGGTTGTACTGGGAACAGATGTGTCGACATCGTCCCTGCTACTGATCGCCGCACCGGTCGGTGTGTTGTTCCCCATCTTGTTTGACCCCATATCGCGTACCCTCTGGAACGCTATTGAATTGTTAATGCGGCCGGTCTCCGATGATGAGCTTGATCCGAGATTTCGCGCTTGCTCATCAGAGTGAATAAATGCTCCCAAGTTGCAATAAGGGACCTGTCACGCCAGAATTCAACTTCTTGCCTATTTGATATTTAGCGGCAAGCACGGTTGGTCCCGTGGT
>DJZU01000041.1:0-124 GCA_002448715.1 Candidatus Neomicrothrix sp. UBA6944
GATTTCGCCCAGCGCCGCTAGGTGAGCATGAACTATCCCGGGCTTAAGGCCTTCACCTTGAAACCAACGGCCTACACCATCGATTCCACCTCTGTATTTGGCGACTCCATGGAGTGCGAGTGTG
>DJZU01000041.1:520-15421 GCA_002448715.1 Candidatus Neomicrothrix sp. UBA6944
TTGTTAACCGTACTCGGCTCTTACGATTTGGTTCGATTTAATCGGTTGTATTGATTAGATGATTCGCGGCCATGGCAAAATATTCGAGCATTTGTTGTTCAATCGCCGCGTTTACCTGAATCTCCGACAAAGCAGAAGCCATGTGTTCGTACCATCTATCTCTTTCGGCACTTCCTACCCGAAAGTGCATGTGTCTCATTCGTAGCCTCGGATGCCCTCGTTGAACGGAGTAATCAGACGGACCGCCCCAGTACTGGGCAAGAAACAGGGCTAGCCAATATCTCGACGGTTCCAAGTCTTCTGGATATAAGGGCCGTAGCAACGCATCGTCGGCAACGCGTTTGTAGAAGCGGTCGCACAAATCGTGGAACCACTGCACACCTCCAACCGCTGAATAAACGTTTCCGAGCTCGTCACTCAATGGTTTCAGCCTCGTAACGATAAATGTTCGTATCTCGGGCAACGAACCCCAGGCGTTGGTAAAGCCTGTTAGCCGCTGATCGGGAGGGGCGCGACGTTAGATCTATGCTCTTCGCTCCCGCAGCCAAAGCTATCTCTATGGCTCTTCGGTTCAGCGCCTCCCCAACACCGCGCCCTCGAAAGCTTTCGTCAACTACAACGTCTTCGATCCAGGCTCTCAAACCGGTGGGTATTGGGAAAAGAATCAGGGTCATCGAACCCAAAATATTTTCTCCCTCTCGGGCCAACAACAAAGTTGCTGCATCATGGTTGATGATCTCAGCGATCTCTTCGGCAGTAGGCGGCGGCGCAGATTGAGAAAGTTGGGGCATTAACTTGCTCAAGGCTTGAACGACTGTCGCCTCAGCTTTGTCGCAAATTGTGATCTCAATGGTCATTTGTTAATTCTCCGTCAACGCTTTCATGGTACGGATCGCGAGATCCGCAGATAGCCTTTTCGTCGTGGAACACGTCGAGTGGAGCGAACATCCCGTCTTACAAGATGCGGTGCTCCTAGCAGCTTTCACTGGTTGGAACGATGCGGGGGACGCAGCGACCGAGGCTGTGAGTTATCTGACACGTCGCTATGACTGTCAACGAATAGCCACAATAGACCCTGAGTATTTCTATGACTTCGCGTCAGTGAGACCAAGTGTCCGCTTAGAGGGGGATGAACGTCGCATTGATTGGCCCGTCAACGAAGTCCGGCTGGGAGAATTAGACGACGGCCGACCACTTGTGACCGTACTGGGTATCGAGCCGAGGCTTCGGTGGCGTACCTTCTCCGAAGCTCTCTTAACGGTCGCCGATCGACTTTCGGCGAAAACGGTAATCACATTGGGTGCCCTACTGACCGACACTCATCATCAGGCTCCTGTTGATGTGATCGGGGCGTCGAATAACGAAGTAATTAATATCGAACTCGGATTGACTCCCTCTCAGTACGAGGGTCCGACAGGCATTATTGGCGTGCTCAATGACGCTTTTCATCAAGCAGGATTTGACAGTCTGTCGTTTTGGGCGGCAGTGCCCTCGTACATTGGCCACAATCCATCTCCGAAAGCAGCACTAGCTTTGGTGCAGCAAGTTGTGGAATTGCTAGATATTCCGTTGGGCGCGACAGACTTGCAGATCGCTGCCGCGAGTTACGACAGACAAATAAATGAGCTAGTTGAAAGCGACCCGAATCTCGCTGAATATGCACAGCAAATACTCGATGAGGCAACCGATGAAATAAGCGACATGGCCGATAACCCTCAGGCAATGATCGACGAGTTGGAGCAATACCTACGTCAACAAGACGAATAACAGTTCAGTTTTCTAACTAGTGGGTTTCCTCTTGCCAAGGAACCGAGCGTGGCGAGTCAAAACGGACACTAGCCAAATTTCCGTCAATAGCGGCGAACGCATCGTCGACCCAGCTTTCTAAACCAGCCAAGGGCTCCGGAAGTGCATCACGAGCAAACCATCCGCAGTCACTTGTCTCCAAAGGATGGGCCTGAAGCTCACCACCGACAGCTTTGCAGCAGAAAACCATTGAATACAGAGGAATTTTTGTGAAGCCTTGCCGCATTCCATCGACGATGGACACCAGCGTCAGTGGTTCACAATGAATGCCAGTTTCCTCGTAGACCTCTTTAATCGCTACTTCAACTGGCGAATACCCAATATCGGCCCAGCCAGTTGGATACAACCAGACGCCGCTGTCAGCTCGTTGGACTAGCAAAATCTCGTTTTCATCGTTACTAACAATGGCGCCGACCGCGGCCTTAGGTGTGACGTACCCAGCCACCCCTTGACCAACCATTCGCATCCATTCATCAGCAACGGCTTCAGGAGCTACTTCCGAAGCGACAGTGCTACGAATTTGCGCCGCAACTTTCAAAATTTCTTCGTAACGTTCTTGCTCATACAGGCTCTCTGTAAAGCCCAGCCCGGTGCGGGCAATTCCGGCGAGTGTCTCCGCCCAACCAAGTAGATCTTGTCCAGTAACCTGCTCCGACATCTACCAGAGGCTAGTCCGCGTCAGTCAACTCTCGTTAATGAGTGCAGCAACGCGGTTTCGATCTCTCGGCAGTGGGACTCTCCAAGACTCGGCCCGCTAGCACTCGTTACATAAAACGTGTCTACTACCTCATTGGAAATCGTTTGAATCTTCGCTGATCGTATATCAAGTCCCATTTCGGTTAATGCTCGGGTGAGATGGTAAAGAACACCAATGTGGTCTTCGGTTCGGACCTCAATGATGGTCGCATCGGTGGCCGATTCCACATCAAAGATGACTTGCGTGGGTACCGGCTTCGCTGACAGTGCCGTCCGGCGCCGATACACCCTGGCTCGTTCCGATATGCGTGCATCTATGGCTAGATGACCATCTAAGCATTGGTAAACGTCCTCGGTTACCCGATCCCAATCCACGGGGGCGTCGGGTTCAGCGACTCGGAACTGAGAGACTGCCATACCGGCTTCGCTGGAGTAAGCGTCTGCTTGTAGAACATCAAGGCCACGAAGAGCGAGGGCGCCCGCGGCTCTGCTGAATGTCCCGGCTCGATCGGCGGCGACGATGGTTACGGTATCGCCTGATCCCTGAACAACTGTTTCACCTTCCGCCATTAATGACTCGAGTTGTTGAGTAACGAAAGATCGCCTTTTGCGCCGGGTAGTCCCATCGCTCGATAGGTAGTCAGTTACCAGCGCAGCAAGGGTTTCAACTAGATGCGCTTTCCAGTCGCCCCATGCTGTAGGTCCAGTCGCTATGGAGTCTGCTTCAGTTAAGGCAGCCAACAACTCCAAAAATTCGACTGTTTCGACCTTTTCAGCTACAACCCGAATCGTCTGTGTGTCTTCGAGATCTCTCCGAGTAGCTACATCGGGCAACAAAAGGTGGAGTTCTACCAATCGGCTCAAAACTTCAGCGTCCAACGCCGAAAATCCGCACCTAGACGCAATCGGTCCTACTAATCTCACACCCACTTCAGTGTGATCACCCGGGTAACCCTTGCCTATATCGTGCAATAACGCCGCCACCAATAACAGGTCCGGACGACGAACTCGTTGGGTCAAGCGAGCAGCTTCTGCGACTGTCTCTAACAAGTGTCGGTCAACGGTGAAGCGGTGATACACGTTTCGCTGCGGTCGTGATCGATTGGGAGTCCACTCCGGAAGCAAATGAGTCCAAACTTCAAAATAGTCAAGAGATTCAATTACGGGGATAGCTTTGTGACCTCCGCTGAGAAGCTCAACGAATAGATCTCGCGCGCCTTGCGGCCACGGATCTGGGAGATCGCTCTGCCGTTCGGCCAAAAGCCGCAATGATTGTCTAGCTAGGGGTAAACCCGAGCGCATAGCTGTTACTGCTGCGTGTAACACCAACAAGGGGTCGGCGGACGGGTCACCTACGATCACAAGCTCGTTATCCACAAGACTCAAACCCGAGACGTCGATTTCTACTGAAGGTTCATCAGTTAGATCACGATCAATATGACGCCAGGTTTCATCGCTGAGATACGCGATTGTCCTAGAGGCCGCCGCCACCCTTCCCATAAGCACATCTGCGTCATGGTCACCCAACGATCCCGCAACAGAATCCTGTTCCTCCAGGAGCAAAATGTCGCCGCGTTTGGCGCTAATTCGATGTAACTCGACGCGGGCTTCAAGTAGAACTCGGTAAGCATCTGCCAAACGGTCGTGATCGTGCGTGGGAACCTCAACTCCCGCTCGGACGGCCCAATCGATGGCATGCACATCCCGCAACCCGCCACGACCTTCCTTAAGATCAGGTTCGAGTAAAAATGCGACTTCGCCTGCCAGTAAGTGGCGGCGAGTTACGTTGCGGGCGAGTTCTTCAAGACGGGCCGATCCGTATTCGGCCCACTGTTTCTCGTTACGCGCCAGCAGGTCGTCAACTAGAGCTCGATCTCCAGCAACTACCCGGGCATTCAACAAACTTGTCGCAGTTTCGAGATCATCTGCTGCCAGACGCAGTGTCTGCTCAAGCGAGCGCACTGAATGGCCAAGTTTGAAGCCTTCATCCCACAGCGGATACCAAATACGGTCCGCTAGAGAATCGATATCTTCTTGGTCTTTGTGGACGAGCATTACATCAAGGTCACTTGATGGACAGAGTTCTGAGCGGCCATAGCCACCTAAGGCAACTAGTGCTACGTCTGTATCAAGTTGAATTTCCTTTTCGTACAACTCCATTAAGAACCCGTCTGTAGCCCGAGATAACGCCTCCGGGATCTGCCACGCTTCCAGCGACTTATCATCAATAACTTCTTTGCGTCGCTCCACCAGTCCTCTGCTATCCATCTGAGTCTCCTAGTAGCTGAGGCAACCTCTTAAAAAAGATTGATCTCGGCAACGCGTCGGCGCATCCAGCAGCCTTCGCCAGTTTCAAGGTCTCTGCGTCCACATGTGGGGCGAATGCAATCACTCGAGGCCCCGCTGGGAGGTAATCCAGAACTTCTGGCCTTGACGCGTCGATTAAAACTAGGTCGGCGTTGACAGACTTCAGATCGTCGAGCGTTTGCAACATTTCAACGCGACTCGCGAAACGACTCCGATCCATCAGGTTGGGTACGTATGCCGCGATTCGGTTCATCAGGATTCAACTTCTCGCCGTTGAGCAAAGTGAGCATGGGCTTTCGCTGCGCCCCAAGTTATTCCCAATTCATGACAGCGCTGCCCGAAATCTAGAAATGCGGTTGGAGTCAAGTCATAAATATCTTGGGGGAAAGTCATCTCGGCGTATTCATCCCTCTGGAGCGGTGGGATTCCGTTGCGCAGAAGGACTTCAGTAGGGTAAACCGCAGCCTTCCGAAGAACCGACATCGGGTTAGTGCTCTGCTGCTCAGCATCAGCTCCGAAAAGCTCCGTGAGTTCTTGCATCAGATCGTTCGCGCATTTAAGACCGGCGTTCAGTGTTTCGTCTTCTATTTGTTCGTGCCATTCGCCGCCACATGCCTCGTAAGTATCACGGACTGAAACTTCTACCCATCTCGGTAATGCTTTCTCTAATTCCTGAGCGAGTTGCGCACCTATTTCTTGTAGGGGGTTCATCAGATTGAATGGTTTAAGTTCCCGGATCGAAAACCTTCGAGATCGAGCGTCACGTATTGGTAACCGACGGCTTTAACTGCCTCAATGATTTCAGTTCTTCGTTCGAGCGCAACAGACAGTTGGTCAAGGTCGAACTCAAGTCGTGCTACCTCGCCATAATCTCGAACCCGAAGCTGTTCAAACCCCAGAGCTTTCAATGCCGATTCAGCACGGTCCAACTTGCGCAACAGGGGAACGCTGACTTCGGTGCCATATGGGATCCGCGAAGCAAGACAAGCCGCTGCCGGTTTATCCCAGGTGCGGAGACCTAAGTGTTGGCTATGAGTCCTAATATCTGTCTTGGAAAATTGCGCCTCAACCAACGGAAATCTCGCTCTGCGTTCCTCCGCAGCCGACTGACCAGGTCGGTGATCTCCGAGGTCGTCTGTGTTTACTCCCAGAACTACTACGCAATCATGGAGCTGAGCCACGGGTTCGGCGACATCCATTAGGGCGGATTTGCAGTAGTAGCAACGATCGCTGTCGTTTAGGCGATACGCGGCATTTTCCATTTCGGAGGTCTCTATGGGTTCCCAATTAAGGCCCCATTCTTGAGCCAGTAGTGCGCAGTCTTCAAGCTCGCTGTCTGCGATGCTCGGTGACACTGCGGTAAAGCACCGAGCGGATTCGTAGCCGAGAGTGTCGTGGGCGACCCACGCTAAAAACGCTGAGTCTGCTCCCCCACTGAATGCAACTAGAACGCGTTCTAAGGCTTCAAGGTTCTTTCGGAGCACTATAAGGTCGGCGCTCATTACAACCGTTCATTAGGTATAGCGAAGAGACGTTCCGCCCCTTGGGTGATAGCAGGCACAAGCCCAGAGACTGTGGGCATAATCTGTTCGGCATAAAATAGGGCGGTCGCGATTTTGTCACTTAGAAAATCCGTGTTGCCCTTGCCGCCGTCCAGTAATTCTTGAGCAATTTGAGCTGATCGCGCGAGGTAATAACCTCCAATTACTACTCCAGCTAGTCGCATGAAGGGAGTAGAACCTGCTGCTGCGTCATTGGGTTCCGCTGCCAGGCGACTTCCTAACCAAAGCGCCGCTTCACGCAGCTTCTGGGTTCCCTCATCTAGAGCACGTCCTATTGAGATAAGTCGCTCATCTTTGGTGAGGTCCTCCGCGAGATTCACCATGTCCAGGACGAGCTTTTCAATCACTTGACCTCCGCCAAGCGGAAGTTTCCGAAAGACCAAGTCAGCTGCCTGGATACCATTCGTACCTTCGTAGATTGGCGCGATGCGAACGTCTCTCCAGTGCTGCGCGGCGCCGGTCTCCTCCACATAACCCATACCACCATGAGTTTGAACCCCAAGCGAAGTCATCTCTACGCCAAGATCCGTGCCCCAGCCCTTTGAAATCGGTGTCAACAAAGCCGTAAGGGCATCCCAGTAATCACGCTCAGAAGCATCGGATGCACTGTTAGCGAAGTCAATAGAAGCAGCATTGGCGTACATAACGCATCGCATTGCCTCTGCATTTGCACGCATAGTCATGAGCATGCGGCGGACATCGGCATGGTCGGCGATAGGCGACGACTCACCAGCTGTCAGTTCAGATCCGATGGCTTTTCCTTGTTTTCGATCAATCGAGTACTGGCGGGCCTGCTGATAGGACCTGTCGGTAAGCGAAAGCCCTTGAAGGCCCACCGATAGCCGAGCGTTGTTCATCATGGTGAACATCGCTCTCATGCCACTATTTTCCTCACCGACCATCCACCCAATTGCTCCACCTTCGTCGCCGTACGACATGACGCAGGTCGGGCTGGCGTGTATCCCTATCTTGTGTTCGCTGGACACCACCCGCAGATCATTTCGTTCTCCCAAAGAGCCATCCTCATTCACCAAAAACTTAGGAACGATAAACAGGCTGATTCCTTTAGTCCCGGGCGGAGCGTCTGGGGTTCGAGCCAAGACTAGGTGAATAATATTTTCGGATAATTCGTGCTCACCATAGGTGATGAAAATCTTGGTGCCCGAGATCAACCATGTTCCTTCTTCACCCGGAGTCGCCTTTGTGGTCAGCGCCCCTACATCGGAGCCTGCGTGGGGTTCGGTGAGATTCATAGTCCCCGACCACTCCCCACTGATCATTCTTGGGAGATAAATTTCCTGGAGAGTTTCACCCGCGTGGTGGCTTATGGCATCAATTGCGCCTTGAGTAAGAAGCGGGCAGAGGCTGAATGCCATATTCGCTGCAGTCATCATTTCCTGAACAGCTAGACCGACACACCACGGCATGCCTCCACCACCATGGCCTTCATCCAGAGCGATACCGTTCCAGCCGGCTTCAACAAATCGCTCATAAGCATCGGCAAAGCCATCAGGATGAAAAATCTGACCATTTTCGACGACGACACCCTCTTCGTCGCCCTTGCGGTTCAGCGGGGCTAACTGTTCTTCCATGAAGCGCGCTGCTTCGTCTAGAACACCTTCAACTGTTTCTAGGTCAGCATGTTCATAACCTTCGCGGCTGGCCAACTCTGATAGGTCAGCAATGTGTTCCAAAACGAACAGCATGTCGTCAGTCGGAGCTCTGTATTCGGACATCGTTGCCTCCTATCTACAGGCTATTAGGCCAACTCTATGAGGAATTGAGAAATCCTGATGACAAGATGAAAAGATGCAGCCCAAAAAATTTCGAAAAATGTTGGTGTCTGGAAGAGCAGCGGTTGGCTGGTCGGCGATCTTGATGCCAAAGTTGCTAGCTCGAGCCTGGGGTGTCAGACCACCTCTTAATAGCGAAGTTCGGTACGCAATCCGACTATTCGGCATTCGAAACGCTCTCCTGTCGTACCAGCTGTATCAGGCTGAACGCGTAGAGGCTGATCCTGAGGAACTTGAAGAGGTGCTGCGTCAGGGAATCGTGGTTGATGTCTTTGATGTGTTCTTTGGCCTCGGAGCAAGAGCGAAGAAATCCGGTGGGAGCTTTACAGCATCGATACCGGCGATCACCTCTTCGATCGGCGTCCTACTTGGTTTTTTGGGGCGCGAGCAGACAGGTGTTTCGGAGAGTCAAAATGAGTAAAGAAGCCATGAATCAGTCTCATGCTGACGACCAGATCGTTACTCTGATTCGCTGGTCGGGACCATGGGACTCTGAAGATCCCGACGCAAACTTCAAAGAAGAAGTAGCTGCCTACGGTCTATTAGATCCGTTAGACACAATCACTCAGCTATCAGATTCTCTCGACATACCGGTCGGTGCTTTAGCCCGTTACGTATTAGCCAAATGGGCGACAGGAGGCAGTGAGGGAATGTTGCACATCGGGGGTACATCTGTGCAGCGCATGCACAACGCGTGCCAGGCAGCTGAAGAGGAGGACACTGACGAAGCGCGCTTGCGCGCTTATCAGGAGCTCCGTGAGATGGTGAGATGGCTGCATCTTCCTATCGAAGATCCGACTATCTACGACTGACGCTCAGCCGTTAAGAACCTGTTCGATTACCACTTCCACCTCGTCAAGAAGGCCCGTATAGAAGGTTCCAAATTCACCGTAGATCGCTGACGCTTCGTCGTACCTCATGGTGTAGACGACTTCTTTTAGATCGTCTAAGTGGGTCCCAAAAAGTGTCACCCCCCATTCGAAGTCGTCGACACCTGTTGATCCAGTTACGACTTGCAAGATGCGGCCTCGAAAATTTCTTCCCGACTTTCCGTGTTCGTACATCAGCTCTCGTCGGGTTTCATATGGGAGGGTGTACCAGTTGCCCTGTTGTTCGCGGCGTTTCGACATTGGGTAGAAACAAAACGCATGCTTATCTTCGGGTGGTAATTCCGGGTAGAGGCGCGGCATTTTCATTTCTTCAGGAAGATCCGGCGCATACTCGGAAGTCTCAGTCATCGAAACATAACTGTCGGCTACCTCAAGCCCAGCCTGTTGGAGCTTGCTTTGAAGCCCTCGTAAACGCCATAAATCCGGCCCCAGGGCCATGAAACCCACGTCGGCCTTATGACCAAAAAGTGCGACACTCAGGACTTGGTGGTCGCTATCTTGGGTTTCTTTAACCGCAGCAATGACGCGTTGTCCGTCGGTGCTTTCAGTGATTTTGCAAAACAGGTGGAGAACGCCCAAACCAACGGCAGTGGAAACGTACTGGGGTGGGTTCATGTTCTCGATTTTAGAGGTCTATTCGTCAATATGGCCCGTGTAAAGGTTCATTGAGTCTTCGCGAGCAAACCCAATGAGGGTCATATTCGCCGTTTTCGCCAAGTCGACAGCCAAAGCACTGGGAGCTGATACCGCGACCAGGGTGCCAAACCCTCCGCTCCATGCTTTTTGCACCATTTCAAAGCTGGCCCGTCCGCTCACAAAAAGCCCCAACTGTTCTCCATTTTGTTTTCCGCTGAGTAATCGGCTTCCAACGACTTTGTCTACAGCGTTGTGCCTTCCTATATCTTCCCGCAGTAGTTCGACTGTTCCATACGAGTCAAAGACCGCCGCAGCATGGAGGCCACCCGTTCGGGCGAACATTTCTTGCTGTTCGCTGACAGTTCCCAAAACTTTTTGAATTACCTCAACATTGAAGGTAACCGCATTCTTTACGGGGGTCATCCGGGTCGCTAGGTCCGTTAATGCCACTGATCCGCAAAGCCCACACGAAGAACTTACGTTCCCAATTCGAGGTTGTGGAACTGGTGCTTGTCCCCCGGTTTCTACGGTCACCACGTTGTATTCGTATTCAGCGGCTGGACCTTCGCCGCAGTATCGGACCCCAGTGACTGGGGCGTCTTGGAGGAGATTCTCAGCGACACAAAATCCAACTGCCAACTCATAATCATGGCCTGGAGTCCGCATGGTGGTTGCGACGAGATGTCCATCCAACCTGATTTCGAGCGGCTCTTCAACAATTACTTCGTCGGGAAAGCGCGAGGTGTCTCCGTTTTGAAGCCTCTGAACGAGAAACTTTTCGCTTCGACCCTTGCGCATACAAATAGGCTACTGCTGGCCCCATGTTTCCTCACGCTGTGACTTCTTCGGATTGAATCAGTCAGGCTGAACTCGCTGAAGCTTTGCCTCTAAATGATGCTGGAATGATTGACCGGCTGCTGCCATTGAAACGTCATACGTCAGTTCATTCTGGGCCACTCGCACCAAACGGCTGACTTGCTCTACGGACTTAGCCGACGGTGTTGTCGACACTTCGATTGAGTCAAACTTAACAATGAAGGATTCTTCGTTTGACACATACGAGCCAATATGGGTTTCAACAATGCCTGTTGGTTGTGCTATCACCATCTCCAGGGTGGTGGCGTCAACAACTCGAAGAAAGCCCTGCTCGGAGTGGAGGGGCTGACCATCGGAAGCATTTTTTGTTTTTTGGGCGTAGGTAACGAACGGTTTCCCCATATGCGCATAGACAACTTCTTCTGAATATTCGAAGTTATCAATGGTGGGGTAATGTCCACTCCCTGTTCCCTGCCAAACCCCTAGGAGCGGAGCAAGTGGCAAGCAAACTTGGTGAAGAGGAGGTTGCATCGGAACCCGTTCTCGAGTTTCTCTAGATTACGTTCCGAAGCGATACTCGCGCTTGGTTAAGGCTTAAGCGGTGTTACCACTATTTGGGGCCGCTAATTAAAAGTCCATGTCCGGCATTGGTGGCATACCGCCACCGCCTTCTACGGGTTGTTCGCAAATCACCGCTTCGGTGGTCAAGAACAAAGCCGCAATCGAGGCAGCATTTTGCAGCGCTGAAAGTGTGACCTTCGCAGCATCAATTACTCCAGCGCCAACTAGGTCTTCATATTCACCGCTTGCCGCGTTCAGTCCCTCGGTTCCTTCAAGGTCTCGGACGCGACTTACTACGACGCCGCCTTCCATACCCGCGTTTTCCGCAATCTGCTTCAAGGGCCCTTCAAGGGAGCGAGCAACGATGTTTGCTCCTGTTGCTACGTCTCCATCTAAGCCATTAGCAGCTGCTTCGACTGCCGCCTGGGCTCTAAGCAGCGTTACTCCTCCGCCCGCCACGACGCCAGATTCGATCGCCGCTTTGGTTGTGCTTACCGCATCTTCGATTCGGTGCTTTTTTTCCTTGAGCTCAACCTCTGTTGCCGCTCCGACTTTGAGGACCGCTACGCCACCTGAAAGTTTGGCCAGTCGCTCCTGTAGTTTTTCACGGTCGTAGTCCGAGTCGGTGTTGTCGATCTCATTCTTGATCTGTTCGATGCGACCGGCTACATCAGCTTCGTCACCATTTCCTTCAATGATTGTGGTTTCGTCTTTGGTGACGATCACACGACGCGCAGTGCCAAGCAGATCAAGTGTGGTGTTTTCAAGCTTGAGACCAACGTCTTCGCTTACGACCTGTCCGCCGGTCAGTATGGCCATGTCTTGAAGCATGGCTTTTCGGCGATCTCCAAACCCGGGTGCCTTTACAGCCACAGATTTGAACGTCCCACGGATTTTGTTGACGACGATTGTGGCGAGCGCTTCACCTTCGACATCTTCTGCGATGATCACCATCGGTTTTCCTGATTGCATGACCTTTTCAAGCACGGGAACCACATCTCTAACCGCGGTGATCTTTCCCTGAACAAACAAGAAGTAAGGATCATCGAGAACGGCCTCTTGACGGTCCGGGTCGGTTACGAAGTATGGAGAGATATATCCCTTGTCGAAGCGCATGCCTTCAACCAGGTCCATTTCCAAACCGAAGGTCTGGCTCTCTTCGACTGTGATGACTCCATCTTTGCCAACTTTTTCAATGGCTTCACTGATGTGATCACCGATTTCACGGTCGGCAGCCGAGATAGCAGCGACTTGTGCTATTTGTTCTTTGGACTCAGTAACGCTGACAGCCATGTCCTCTATTGCGGCCACCGCGGATACTACGCCTGCCTCAATCCCTTTTTTGAGGGCCATCGGGTTGGCTCCCGCCGCAACGTTACGCATCCCCTCGTGCACCATCGACCAAGCAAGGACTGTGGCCGTGGTGGTGCCGTCTCCGGCCACGTCATCAGTCTTTTTGGCGACTTCTTTAACGAGTTCCGCTCCGATGCGCTCAATGGGGTCTTCAAGCTCAATGTCTTTAGCGATCGAAACTCCGTCGTTTGTGATGGTGGGAGCGCCCCATTTTTTGTCGAGAACTACATTTCGTCCTTTAGGGCCCAGAGTTACTCGCACAGCGTCCGCTAATTGGTTCATGCCGGCCTCAAGCGACTTACGTGCTTCTTCATCAAAAGAGATCATCTTTGCCATCTGAATTTGACTCCATTGCTGTGTGTTACGGCTATTAGCACTCTCACCAAGAGAGTGCTAATAGCCAATCAGCGAACACCTACCATTTGCAACCTCACGACCGAGGATTCTCATAGATTTCAGCTTTCCATTACTAAAGCTTTGAAGAAGACAAAGATCATCTGCGTCTGGGATAGTCTCCGGGTTAAGGGGCTGACGAGCTAATAATTCTGGATCCCACAGAAATGAGACACGCTGTTGTTTCTTGGAACGCGCGTTCACTGCCGAAGCTTTCTATCAACGACACCACCGATATGCCTTCGGGAACAGTAGTTTCAGGGTCCCGTTCCCCTACGACAGCGACCACTGGAACATCGTGCCGTTCGGCTATAACGGCGACACCTCCGACAACTTTCCCATTGAATGATTCGCTATCTAGACGACCTTCTCCCGTGATTACCAGGTCAGCAGTGGACATAGCATCTTCAAGTTCAACTTCCTCTGCTATTAGATCGAAACCGTCGACTAGTCGAGCCCCTACTGCGGCAAGTCCGCCGGCCAAACCGCCGGCCGCGCCGGAGCGCGGCATGTTGGTTACATCGACGCCATACTCATCTAGATACATCTCTGCTAACAACGAAAGGCGTCGCTTAAGCAGTTCAATTTGTGCTTCGGTAGCGCCTTTCTGAGGACCGAAAATTGAGGGCGCATTTAGAAACGACGTCGCGACATCGCAAGCGACTATGAGATCGATACCCGAGAAGCGGACTATCGGTTCCATGGCGCGTATTGCTCCTAGGCCACCATCAGTTGAAGCTGATCCGCCGACACCCACGATGATTCGGCGCGCCCCAGAAGCCCTAGCTTCCGCAATGACTTCTCCAGTTCCAAGGGTGCTGGCTGCCAACGGATCATTGTGTTGAGGTCCGCCGGCGAGCAACAGACCACTTGCCTCAGCCATCTCGATAACTGCCAAATCGCCCGAAATTCGCCACCTAGCTTGCACGGGGTCCCCCAGGGGGCCAGTTACTTGGGAAACGCGGTTGGAGCCCCCTAGCGCGTCAAGCGTTCCTTCTCCTCCATCGGCTAAGGGCAGAGTAACTACGTCTCTTTGGGGACTAGAGATTCCTTCGGCTAACGCTTGAGCCGCTTGTGTGGCAGTTGCCGTACCACGGAATTTGTCGGGGCAGACGATGATGCGCAATGAAAATTCAGGCGCTATCGAATTACTCTGCGCTGGCCGTGTCGATACCTATAGCGATCAGAATATGAGCATCTTCGACATCCGGGAACGCGCTCAAATCGGTCGGCATCTTGAAGGTGTCGTTATCAGGGTCTAGCCCAAGCAAAGAAGCTATATCTCCAGCCTCAATGATTGAGCCCGGCTGATAGTAAACCCGAGTCCGGTCTAAGGCGGTGCCTTTCATATTGATCGGAGTTTTGGTGATGAAGCCCTTGGTTTTGAGAGTGTCCGTGGTGCGGCCTGCTGCTCCCCTGACTGTGGTCGAATTCGCTACCTGAACTGAGACCTCGGCATTGGGTCGACCTTCAAAGCCCACCATCGACCCAGAATCAGAAGTGTCAGCTTGTTCGTCCTCTTCGGGAGCAGAGGTTGCAACACTGATACCCGGCAACGTGGTCGCTGTCGCACCGTCGGCGGCATCTGCTTCACTTGCGGCGTCATTCGACGCTGGCTGTGCCGTCGTCGGGCTTGCCGCGGGCACTGAGTCGAGCGTTGGGGTGTCGGTTCCGCGCAGTAGATATATACCTACGACCACTGCGACAACAACCAAGAGCGCTCCTCTTATAGCGGCAGCATTATTGGGTCTTGACATTGGACCATTCATCGGGCGACCTCCTGGTCGGCTGTGCGGCGAGCTGTGTGTTCTTGACGTCGACGATCACGCATTCGCCTTAATCGGCGCACCAACAGTGGTTCTGCAACCAGTGCCTCGTCAGAGGCAATCAGTTCCTCTAAAACTAAGGCATATTCGGATTCAGTTAGCTGAAATTGTTCCCTTACGGCTTGGTCTTTAGGCACGTCGGACTCCCACCATGACTGTTCAAATTCAAGAATGGCCAGGTCACGTTGACTCAGTTTCTGGTGAGACGATTCTTCCACTGTTGTCTTCTTCCTTTCGGTGTCACGGAGCCCGAGGTGGGAAT
>DJZU01000041.1:15824-28656 GCA_002448715.1 Candidatus Neomicrothrix sp. UBA6944
AAACTGGTGTTAGTGATGTCGTTCACTATTTGATTTCTCTCCGACGCTTTATTTCATAGATCGTTATAGCCGCTGCGTTGGAAACATTCAGTGATGCGATCTGGCCGGATTGGGGAATCGCCACGAGTTGGTCGCATCGTTGCTTAATTAGGTGCGATATTCCTTCTCCTTCAGCACCAAGAACGACTGCTAACGGTTCGGTCGCTACTCGCATGTCATAGATAGAACTTTCGGCGCTTTCATCGAGACCTATGATCCACAAACCCTTGTCCGACATTTCTTTGATAGCCGCGGGAAGCCCGGCGACTAGAGCTATGGGTAAGTGTTCAACAGCGCCCGCTGCGGCTTTCACCGCCGCTGGCGTAAGGCGAGCCGCCCTATGGCGTGGCAGGACGACGCCCGTAACTCCAGCAACCTCTGCAGTTCTGAGGACCGCTCCTAGGTTTCGTGGGTCGGTGATGCCGTCCAGGACGACAACCATCGGCAGCTTTTTCGGATTTTCTGAAACAAGAGTCTCGAGCACGACCGAGCGAATCGGCTCCGCTTGGGCGATTACACCTTGATGCGAGTCAGTTAACGCGTAGTCGTCAAGCTTTCTTCGGCTCAGCTGTCTAAGCGGAACTCGTCGTTCTTCACAAAGGTCTGCTATTTCGGCTAAGACGGCCATGTCGTGTACGTCCTCACTGATGAGAACTTGTTGTGTTCGTCGAGTACCTGCACGCAACAATTCACGCACCGCTTGCCGTCCTTCGATGTGATCGCCCCCTAGGCCGTCTCGCTTGGGCGTGGCTTTACCTGAGCCGCCCTGGTTTCTATTTCCCTGAGTTCTGCGTCTCGGATTTCCCGACCCTGCGGAGGATTTTGAACTCCCCTGTCCCCGAGCTCCGGAATTTGAGCGCCCTCTTGTGCTTTTTGTCCGATTCTGAGGCCTATTCACTTTTGCTCCAGTAAGGCAACCGCTAGAGCGACAACACCTTCGCCTCGTCCCAAAGCACCTATACCTTCGGTCCGTTTCCCACAAACCGTGATTGGACCCTCAGCTGCATTCGAAAGGCCTGCTTCTATCTGCTTCTTGAATGGTGCTATTTGCGGCGTGTCGGTGATGACCGTGCAGTCCGCATTTACGAGTACCCATCCGGCGTTACTGATCATCTCCGCTGCTTCTCGCAAAAGTTGAAGGCTATTTGCACCGTCAAGTTCGTCAGAAGTATCAGGGAAGATCTGACCTATGTCACCAAGACCCGCTGCGCTGAGCATCGCATCCATGATTGCGTGAGTGACGACGTCACCATCGCTGTGGCCATCGAGACCGCGCTCGTCGGTGAAAACGATCCCACCTATGACAAGGGGTCGGTCGTCTTCGGCCCACCCGTGGGCATCGTATCCCTGACCAATCCGCATCATTCGTTCAATCCCATCAACTCCGCAGCAATTACAAGATCGCTTGGTTCGGTAATTTTGATCGCCCTTACGTCACCGGGGACCACTTCAACAGTGCCACTAATTGCTTCGATTAACGCTGCATCGTCAGTGGCTTCCCGAGTGTCTGCGTGCGCTGCTTCCAACATCTGCCGATTAAATGCCTGTGGAGTTTGAATGGCCATGATTGTGTCCCTGTCCAACGTGGATTTGACTTCTTTACCTTTAGGTCCGTCCTGTACTTGTTTCAGGGTGTCCGATACAGCCAAGCCAGGCACGGCCGCATCTGCACCAGCTCCGACAGCGTGAATTACAGACCTAAAGAGATTTGCCGGTGCTCCAGGTCTAGCCGCATCATGAATAACAACAACCGTCGCTGCATCAGGCAAAGCTTTAAGGCCGTTACGCACCGATTCCCCTCGACTATTGCCACCGGTCACAACAAGATCGGCGTCGAGGTTCGCTATATCTTCGAGATTTTCAGGGTTGATAACGAGAATCACCCCATGGCTAGACGCCCGTGCTGCTTCGACGCTCCACTCAACAACACGCTGATGTCCCAGCATCGTCAGCTGCTTGTTTCCTCCGAACCGAGAACCCAATCCGGCAGCCAAAACGATCGACCATGTGATTTCCACAGCAACACTCTGGCACTATTGAACGCCATTTCGAAACAAGTGACAGGGATTTAACTTCATTCGTTATGCACTGGATAACGAAGAACAACCGCAAACGTCGCGGATACGCACTATTCCGAGGTGGAAGCGTCTTCTAGCTCAACCGGTCCTGGGTCGAACCCATCCATCGAAGTGAACACAATTTCGTCGGACTCTTCGTCAACATCGACAACAACTATCTGCCCAGCGTGGAATTCTTTGTAAAGAATCCGTTCCGACAACGCGTCCTCTACGTAGCGTTGAATTGCTCGTCGCAGCGGTCGAGCACCCAGAGTCGGGTCGTATCCCTTCCGGGCGAGCCAATTCTTAGCCGAATCGGTGAGCTCAAGCCCAAGTCCTTGGGCCCGAAGCTGTTCGGAAGTTCTAGAAATCATTAGGTCAACGATCTCGGTTACTTCATCCATAGACAGCTCGTGGAACACGATGGTGTCATCTACTCGGTTCAAGAACTCTGGGCGGAAATGGGCCTTAAGAGCGTCATTCACGGTGTCTTTCATGCGTTCGTAGCTGACGGCTTCGTCGTTTTTCGTGAATCCAACGTTGGCCCTTCGAAGGTCTGCCGTTCCAAGGTTTGACGTCATGATCAGTACTGTGTTTCGGAAGTCGACCGAGCGTCCTTGAGCATCGGTTAATCGACCTTCTTCAAGGATTTGAAGAAGCGTGTTGAAGACATCGGGATGAGCTTTTTCTACCTCGTCAAAGAGGACTACGGAAAATGGTCGACGTCGCACCGCTTCAGTGAGTTGTCCGCCTTCTTCATAGCCGACGTACCCAGGGGGCGATCCGACAAGTCGGCTAACGGTGTGCTTTTCCATATATTCCGACATGTCGAGACTGATAAGAGCGTCTTCGTCTCCGAAGAGGAACTCTGCGAGGGTTTTCGCTAGCTCTGTTTTTCCTACTCCTGACGGTCCGAGGAAGATAAATGAGCCCCCCGGTCTTTTCGGGTCCTTTAAACCCGCGCGTGTTCGGCGAATAGCTTGGCTGACAGCTGTTATGGCGTCTTGCTGTCCAATGACTCGCTTGTGGAGTTCGTCTTCCATCTTCAGCAACTTCTGAGTTTCCTCTTCAGTGAGCTTGTAGACCGGAATGCCGGTCCAGATCGAAAGCACTTCAGCTATTGCTTCTTCATCTACTTCATCGAAAAGATCGACACCTTCGGATTTGATTTGCTCCATTAACTCGGTCCGGCGATCGAGCAGGGCTTTTTCTTCATCGCGCAGTGATCCCGCCAGTTCGAAATCTTGACCCTCGACTGCTTGTTTCTTCTTTTCGACTACTTCCGCGATCTTATTTTCGATCTCTTTGTAGTCGGGTGGTGTCTCCATTCGCTTTATGCGAAGTCGAGAACCGGCTTCGTCAATGAGGTCTATCGCTTTATCTGGCAAATGGCGGTCAGCTATGTAACGGTCCGCCAGATTGGCCGCAGCTACTAGGGCTTGATCGGTGATGGTGACCCGATGGTGGGATTCGTAACGGTCGCGTAGACCTTTGAGGATCTCAATGGTGTGGCTAAGTGTGGGTTCCTCAACCCGTATCGGCTGGAACCTGCGCTCTAACGCAGCATCCTTTTCCAAATATTTCCTGTATTCCTCAAGGGTTGTAGCACCGATGGTCTGAAGCTCGCCTCGTGCAAGCATCGGCTTCAGAATCGACGCGGCGTCAATAGCGCCCTCTGCAGCGCCGGCACCCACCAGTGTGTGGAGCTCATCGATGAACAGAATAATGTCGCCGCGAGTTTTGATTTCCTTGAGTACTTTCTTCAGCCGTTCTTCGAAGTCTCCGCGATATCTCGATCCGGCTACCAGTGCACCTAGGTCAAGTGTGTAGAGCTGCTTGGCTCGCAGCGTTTCCGGGACTTCACCGGCAACGATCTTTTGCGCAAGTCCTTCAACGATGGCTGTCTTGCCGACGCCGGGCTCGCCAATCAGAACGGGGTTATTTTTGGTTCTACGGGAAAGCACCTGCATAACCCGCTCTGTTTCGCGCATTCTTCCAATTACAGGATCCAGGGCCTTGTCGCGAGCATTTTGAGTGAGGTTGCGACCAAATTGGTCCAATATGGCCGAGCCGCCCTGCGGCCCGTCTCCGCGTTCTGCTGAGCCGCCGACAGTTTCTTTTCCTGGCTCAGAGCCTTCTCCTGAGGTTGATCCGCTGTATCCCGAAAGCAGCTGAATAACTTGCTGTCGCACTCGGGAGAGATCAGCTCCTAGTTTCACCAAAACCTGCGCTGCGACCCCTTCGCCTTCGCGAATCAGGCCTAAGAGAATGTGTTCGGTGCCAATGTAATTGTGTCCCAGCTGGAGAGCTTCGCGTAGAGATAGTTCCAGCACCTTCTTCGCACGGGGAGTGAAAGGAATATGACCACTCGGCGATGATCCGCCCTGGCCAATTATTTCCTCTACTTGGCTTCGGACCGCTTCTAGCGAAATCCCCAACGATTCGAGCGCTTTAGCAGCGACCCCTTCGCCTTCGTGAATCAGCCCTAAGAGAATGTGTTCGGTGCCGATGTAATTGTGATTGAGAAGTCGCGCTTCTTCTTGTGCAAGCACAACAACTCGACGAGCTCGGTCGGTAAACCTTTCAAACACTGAATCCTCCAGGAGGCACGTGTGCCCGCAACTCGCGGGCGTGAATGGAGTGTAACCGGGAGAAGGCCCCTGTCTCACTGCACCTGTGACGCAAAGTCCGATAAAACTCAAAATTCTCGTCTGGAACGGCACGGTTTCGGCTCAGATCGAGTTGTCGTTTAGCTTTCCAGTTAGGTTTGCACTGTGGTTTCTCTTACTCCTCTCCAATATCGCGCCGATGCGGCTGCTGATTTGAGTCACGTGGAGGAGGCGTTACGAGAGGCAGCCAAGACCGACGATGACTTCCTAACTGAGGTGGCTTCCCATCTAATTCCCGCTGGAGGAAAACGGCTGAGACCGGCTTTTCTCATCGCGTCTGCTTTGTCTTTAGATCCTGCAGGTAATAAGTCGGAGAGGTTGACCGAGGAGATGGTTCGTGGAGGCGTTGCAGTTGAGCTAGTCCATTTGGGTTCGTTGTATCACGATGACGTCATGGACGAAGCTGAAACTCGACGGGGAATTGAAGCAGTAAATCACCGGTGGGGAAATCTTACTGCCATTCTCGCGGGCGACTTTTTGCTTGCAAAGGCTTCCGAACTAGCGGCCTCATTGGGAACAGAAGTTGCTGAGTTGTTGGCGGCGACGATTGGTCGGCTCTGCGAAGGCCAAGTTCGTGAGCTGCAGTTGATCTATGACATCACCCGAAACGAAGAACAATACCTCCAGGCAATTTCAGGAAAAACTGCAGAGTTGTACGCGACCTCGTGTCGGATCGGCGGAATCGTCGGTGGCGCTGAGCGGGACGTCATTGATCAGTTGACCGAGTTCGGTCATGCATACGGGATGGCCTTTCAGGTCGTTGATGACATTCTTGACCTCGTCGCAACTGATGAGGAACTTGGTAAGCCGTCCGGTAACGATCTTCGTGAGGGTGTTTACACCCTGCCGGTCATACGGATGATTGCATCGGGTGACCCCGTAAAAGAGTTACTCGGCGGCCCATTAGATGAGAAGACACGAGATCTAGCTCGGGGTGCTGTAGTGAACGGAACGGAGATAGCGTCCTCTATTGCGACCGCTCAGAGTTTCGTAGATCGCGCATTGTCAAAGGTCGAAGATCTACCCGCGACACCGGGTGTGCAGGGCATGCGCGATGCCGCCGCCAATTTGTTATCAGCCTTGAATCGTTGACTTGACTGGCGCGGAGCTTCTGGTGTGGCCTATTAATCGCATCTATAAGACACCGGAGTTCGACGCTGGACGCGGCACGTTGTGGCATTGGGGCGTCAAGACCCACATGATGGGGGTCGTGAACGCTACAGACGATTCTTTTTCCGGTGATGGGGTCGCTGGTCAGGTGGACGAAGCGGTAGCTCTGGCAAAAAAGTTTCAGGCCGATGGGGTGGACATCATTGACGTTGGCGGCGCGTCGTCTCGTCCTGGTGCTAGTCCGACTCCGATAACAATCGAAAAGAGTCGTGTGATACCTATTGTTGAGGCCATTAGTTCAGAGGTTGATTTGCCGATCTCTGTTGACACAACCTGGGCGGAAGTCGCAGAAGCCGCTTTGGATGCAGGCGCCACTGTGGTTAACGACATCTCTGGTCTTTTGGCGGATCCTGAACTTTCGTCGTTAGTCGCGGACCGAAATGTGGGCGTTGTCTTGATGCACAACCAACGCGGTCGCGAGCATCGCGACGTCATTGGCGACATCAACGCGGGCTTCGCTGCAACTCTTTCGGTGTGTGCCGCTAACAACGTTGACCTTTCCAAGGTAATTCTTGATCCCGGCTTCGGGTTCGGTTGGTCTGTAGAACAGAACTTGGAGATCCTCCGGCGTCTTACCGAGTTGACGGCTCTAGAACTTCCATTGCTCATCGGAACTTCCAGAAAATCGTCTATTGGAACGGTGTTAGGAGCTGGTGTAGAAGACAGGCTATTTGGGACCGCGGCGACGGTGAGCCAAGCAATCTGCGCCGGCACTGACGTAATCCGTGTTCACGACAGTTCTCAGATGCGCGACGTTGTAAGAATGACGGACGCAATAGTGAGGCGTGATACCTCAGCTAGTTAAGTTCCCAAGAACGTGGTATTGACCATCAGATCCCAGGTACTCGGTGCCTTCGTTACGGTAGAAAGATTCGGCTTCTGCGTCCTCTAGCACCTGCAACATCAACGGTACCTGGTCTCCCTCAGAGCGGATTCGATCAAGGATTCGTTGCGGGCCTAGGTGATCCAACATCTCGAATGGGCCATGCACCCAGTTGAACCCCCACCGTATTGCGTTGTCGACGTTTACTACATCGTCAGCAATTTCTGGAATTAACTCGGCCGCGTATCTCAGTGTCCCCCCAAAAACTTGCCATGCAAGCTCTCCTTCTAGGGAGTCATGGAAAATCACTTCTCCGAGTTCAGTTGGTACCGCTTCCAGATTTGGAATATCCGCCGGGCGCCAAGCTTCGTCAAGGAGATCGAAGCTCTCTTTCATTCTTTCACCGTCAGGAGATTTCGTTTGCCGGAAGAACCCGCCTCCAACTTTTCTTCCAAGTTGACCAGCGTCATGCATTCGTTGCTCGGTAGGCGGAAAACTTGTGTATTGGTGACCCACATCTGCTTCTGGCAAGTTAACCGAGAGGTTCTTACCGACTAGCTCCATCACGTCTAGGCCAATTAAATCAATGAGACCGTAGAGACCTGTCGGTGGGAGCCCAACGGGAGCGGCAAGAACAGCATCGATCGTTTCTTGCTTCATTCCTTCTTGTAGAAACGATTTTGCGAGATGTAGCCCCGACAACATAAAGAAGCAGCCAATGCGGTTACCAATAAAATTAACGGTGTCTTTAGCGTGAACGACTCCTTTGCCTAGACGTTCGGCCCCGAATTGAGCGAAGGCAGCAATTACTTCTGGGTCCGTGTCCTCACCTGGGACAAGTTCAAATAATCGCATGACTCGGACGGGGTTGAAGAAGTGGGTAATGGCGACGTCAGAACGGAATCGTTCACTCATCCCCTCAGAAATCTGTCTAAGCGGAATACCTGAAGTATTCGAAGAAATGACTGAGCCGTCTTTTCGAATTTCTTCTAAACGGGCAAACAGCTCTTTTTTGATCTCAAGGTCTTCGACTATGGCCTCGCAGACCCAGTCATAATCACTCACGGCTTCCAGGTCTGCCGAGACCGTGCCTGTGGTCACAAGGTGACGCGCTTCTTCGTCAACTTGCTGTAATGCGACCTCTACCGTTTCGGGATTCGTATCGAGAATCAAGACCCGGCAGCCCGCTGATGCGCTCGCTGCCGCGATGCCTGCGCCCATTGTTCCAGCACCAATTACCGCTACAGATTCAATTGATCGACTCACCTAATACTCCTTGAATGCTTGATCTAGTCGACTCAAATCGTCGGGAAACTATCGTCCCGTGATTTGACGTCCAATGATTTCTTTCATGATTTCAGTTGTACCTCCATAAATGGTCTGGACTCTTGCGTCCGCGTAGGCGCGGGCAATTGGAAATTCGTTCATAAATCCGTATCCGCCAAAGAGTTGAAGGCATCGAGTAATAGTTCGAAGCTGCATTTCGGTGCACCACCATTTCGCTTCCGCTGCATCTTCAGCGGTGAGGTCCCCCTCGTTGAGCGCCTCAATTTGACGATCAACAAAGACCCAGGCCAAATCGAGTTCTGTTTTCATTTCGGCTAACTCGAAACGCGTGTTCTGAAAAGAAGAGAGCTTCTGACCGAAAGCTTCTCGCTCGGTGACGTATTCAACCGTCCAATTAAAAGCTGCTTGAGCTGAAGCGGTCCCAGTGATCGCTATCGATAGTCGTTCTTGAGGGAGGTTGTTAACCAAATTCAAGAAACCAGCACCTTCACCACCAAGAACGTTTTCTTCTGGCACGTACAAATCATTGAAAAACAGCTCAGCTGTGTCCTGGCTTTTCATTCCCAACTTGTCAAGGTTTCGTCCTCTCTCAAATCCTTCCATGCCATCTTCTAAGACAACCAGAGACATGCCTTTGTGTTTTTCGGTGGGGTCCGTTTTGACAGCCGTAATCACCAAGTCACTGTTTATTCCATTAGTAATAAAGGTTTTGGATCCGTTGACGACAAATCCGTTACCTTCCCGTAATGCTGTCGTTCCCATTGACGCTAGGTCCGATCCAATGGCAGGTTCGGTCATAGCGATAGCGCTCATGAGGCTTCCGTCAACAAGGCCTGGCATCCAACGTTCAGCTTGTTCCTCGTTGCAATAGTTGATGAAGTAAGGCAAGCAGACGTCATTGTGCAAGGTGATGCACATTCCTGAACCAACGACGCCGGCGAGCTGGATTTCTTCGTTGATGATCGAGTTGTAGCGAAAGTCTTCAACACCTCCACCGCCATATAGCTCTGGTACCGCCATACCTAAGAAACCGTGAGAGCCGGCTTTCTGGAACATCTCCTTGTCGACTTTTCCATCGTGTTCCCACTTTTCGTGATTAGGAACAATTTCCTTGTCAACAAACGAACGGACTGATTCACGAAACATGTCGTGTTCTTCGTCGAAAATGATGCGTTGCATGCTCTGACCGTACTGTGTGGCGGTACCTGTCTGCGAGGCGACTTAGCGAGGTAGCGTGCGAGGATGAGTTCCTGGGATGCAGTCGCTAAAGTCGCCAAAGCAGCACGTCGCCTTAATAAAGCTATTTCGGGTCGGCGATTGGCTGACAAAGATCTGGAGGAGATAGCTGTCGCTGTCGATTCGCTTGCAGCGCGCTTCGATTCTGGCTCTGAGAGAAACAAGCTCGATGACATGTTGACCCGTCCGCATCTAGCTGCGATCTATGCCGGCCAATACACGCCTCTCGAACTCGAAGATGGGGATCTGATTGAGTTTGATCCTTTTTCAATTGCTGGCGGCGAATTTCATCCAGCGGCAATTGGGTTGTCTTTCTTTAAAGAGTCCGAGGAAAGTGTGATCGGTCATGGAACTATCGATCCTATGTTCGCCGGTCCCCCAGAACGAGTGCACGGGGGCGTTCAAGCTCTAGTCATTGATGAAGTAATGGGGGCGTTAAACCGGATGCGGGGTCGACAGGCGTACACCGCGTATCTGAAGGTGAGTTATAAGGGCCCCGCACCGTTGGGTGTGCCGGTCACCTTCAGAGCTTGGGTTCAAACTATCGATGGTCGGAAAATCACACTGATGGGCGCAGGCGATGGCCCCGAAGGTCGCTTTATGGAGGCTGAAGGATTGTTCATTCAGCGAGAAGATCAACCCGCGGGCTCCGAACCCACACCGTAGAAATGCTGCTGGGTTTCGTCGCTCAGTGCTGTTCGGGGCGCAGCGTCGGGAACAAAACGACGTCTCTGATACTTGTGGCACCAGTTAAAAGCATTGCTAGACGGTCCATTCCAATACCCACACCGCCGGTGGGCGGAAGGCCATATTCAAGGGCACGCAAGTAATCTTCGTCAACCAACATCGCCTCATCGTCACCACTTGCGTTCTGTGCCGCTTGCTCTTCAAATCGAACCCGTTGTTGTTGGGGGTCGACCAGTTCGCTGAAGCCATTACACAATTCTCGTCCAGCAAGAATCGCTTCGAAACGTTCGGTCATTCCGGCTTCAGATCGATGTTCTCGCGATAAGGGTGACACTTCGACCGGGTAGTCAGTGACGTACACCGGGCCCCAAAGGGCGCTCTCCGTGGTCTTTTCGTAGATCTCGAGAATTAACTTTCCAGGCCCGTAAGACTCTTTTATAGGAACTTCGTGGTCTGATGCGATGGTCCGCAGTTCGTCAAGAGGTGTCTCAAGCGTAAGAGCTATTCCGATGGCCTCTTCAATCAGTTCAACCATTGTTGCCCGACGCCACGGTCGGACAACATCTAATTCTCGGTCGTTAATTTTCAAAATGGTGGACCCAGTGAGCTCGACAGCTAAATACTCCACGAGTTCTTCGACCAGTTTCATGATGTCTTCGTAATCGGCATAGGCCTCATACAGTTCAAGCATCGTGAACTCTGGGTTGTGACGAGTTGAAACTCCCTCGTTGCGGAAGACTCGTCCTATCTCAAATACTTTTTCGAAGCCCGCGACTGTCAATCGTTTGAGATACAACTCAGGTGCAACTCTCAAATAAAGGTCTAGATCTAAGGCGTTGTGATGAGTGGTAAAGGGTCTAGCATTAGCACCCCCAGGTATCGGATGGAACATTGGAGTTTCGACTTCTAGCGCACCCCGATGTTCCAAGAAGGAACGGGTCAAGGACATCATACGGCTTCGTATCTTGAAGACATTTCTTGCTTCGGGTGACACCCATAAGTCGACGTACCGTTGTCGATAACGCGTGTCGGTATCGCTAATTCCGTGCCATTTGTCGGGGAACGGGCGGCGGGCCTCAGCTAGACGGGTCCATGAGTCCACACGAACGCTGAGTTCACCCCGACGGGTCGTCATAACAATCCCTGTTACGCCGATCCAATCCCCCAGATTTAAGTCACAAAACTGGTCAAAGTCTGGTGTGCTCTTGGAGGGTGCAAAGAGTTGGATGCGACCCGAACCATCATCCAATGTGCCGAAGGCCAATTTCCCTTGAACCCTTCGCAACATGAGCCTTCCGGCAATTGTCACAGCATCATCGGTTTCTGTGGCCGGCTCGAGATCGGCATAATTCGCTATGAGCTTTTCTACCCGTGTGTCAGGGTCGAATCTGTAGGGAATTTCTGCCATGTCTCCTCAACGAGGTCCTGTTTTCTGCGCCATTCCGAATTTCAAGTAACGGTCTTTAGTTATGGTGCTTCATGAATCATTCCAGTGGTGCGACCACTAAGAAAATAAATAGAGCGTCACTCCGAAAGTGTGGCACTTCGTCGGCTATTTCCAGCGCGTCTTTTCGAAGTTTCAACGGTGTTGATATCTATCTCTTCGGACCTTTTATAGGCCAGTCACCCAAACGCTGTATTGCTTGATCCTCAACCGCCGCTTCCCATCCCAGGGGGAGCATTTCTGTGGCTAATTCAGCGAGTGGGTACAGAACAAAGGCCCGTTCGTACATACGTGGGTGAGGGATAGTCAGGTCAGCATCTGCTAGCTGAAGTTCGCCGTAAAGAAGAACGTCTACGTCGAGCGTTCGTGGACCCCACCGCACAGTACGAACTCGTCTCGCTTCTTGTTCGAGGTCTTGGCAGACACCAAGTAGCTCATACGGTTCTAAAGATGTGTGGATTTCAACTACCAAGTTGAGATATGGGTCTTGGGTTGGGCCGCCAATCGGAGCGGTTTCGTAGACACCCGACACCGCTTGCACATCAGGCAAGTTGTCAATAGCTGTAACGAGTAGTTGGTGGCTATCGCCCATGTTGGATCCCATACCAAGAAAAGCCCTCACCTGTTGGGACAATGGGGCCTCACATTCATTGGCGGTGTCGAACGAGTCGAATGGCGGTGTATTCAATGTCCAGTGGAACTGGGGGTCGTAGCTTCTTAATAGTCACGTCAACCGCTGACACTTGACTAGACGCGAGCAATTGATCAACGACTAGCTGACCAAGATACTCAAGCAGTTGAGCCTCTGCTGAAGCACAGATTTGGGTGACCGTTGCGGCCACTTCGCCATAATCAAGTGTGTCGTTCAGATCATCAGATCGGCCAGCAGCGGACAAATCTGTATAGATATCGATATCAATTTCTAAGGGTTGAGGTCGCTCACGTTCTTCAGGAAGAACTCCAACTACGCACACAACTCGGAGTTCTCGGAGTTGGATGCAGTCACCGTTCAACTCTTCTGTCACTTGTCAATACTCTCTTTTTTAGAATCCATTCCTATGGCGATTTCGACAAGTTCTCTGCCATGTGGTCCTAGGCGTTGCTGAAAGATTCGTTCTGCTATTGCTGTGACTTGAGGCCCTGTAGGCACTAAACCAGCCCACAACAGGTAAGCGGCCATCAAACCGCAAAGACGTTCTCCAACTTCTTCCTTGTGAACCAGCACTCTCAAACCTGCGGCAATTGCTCCATGGATTTCAGTAAAGAACACCTCCATGTATTGCGCCAGTTGATCGTGAAGAGGCCACGGTCGGTGACGAAAAGGCATTCCTAGTTCTTCATAGTTGTGGAGATTGTGGGAACCAGCGATTAGCGAATACAGCACATCAAATTGATTTTGCCGAACCCAAATAATTTCTTC
>DJZU01000007.1:0-24948 GCA_002448715.1 Candidatus Neomicrothrix sp. UBA6944
TCACTACAGACGCGCTCTGCGGCTCTTGTACCCAATCTCCAGACTAGTTACGAGTAGAGGCGGTGTGACGGAGGGCTCTAGTCGAACTCGGATGTCGGTTGATTTAATCCGAATAGGGCGGAAACTTGGCGCATAGATCCGCTACTTCGGTCGCGATTGCCTTAACCGCGCTGTCATCGTCTCTCTGGCGGAGGATGCGAGCCGTGAACTCCGCAATTTGCCCCATTTCCTTGCTACTCATACCTTGCGTGGTGACCGACGCAACGCCCATGCGTACTCCACTAGTGACGAATGGGGAACGGGGGTCGTCGGGAATTGTGTTTCGGTTGAGAGTCACTCCTCCGAGATCAAGCACCTCTTGAGCTTCTTTACCAGTGAGGTCGTCATCGAAGCTCCTCAAGTCAACGAGCAGCAGGTGGTTGTCGGTACCACCTGATACCAATCGAAATCCTTGGTTTGCTAGGGCATCAGCTAAGGCACTTGCATTGTCGACTATGCGTTTGGCGTAGTCCGCGAAGCCCGGGTCCAACGCTTCTCTGAATCCGACGGCCTTTGCTAAGACGACGTGGTCTAGTGGGCCTCCTTGGTTTCCTGGGAACACGGCGCTGTCAATTTTTTTAGCTAGGGATTCAGTCGAAAGAATGCAGCCGCCGCGAGGTCCACGCAGGGTTTTGTGGGTGGTGAAGGTAACCACATCAGCAGAGGGGACGGGGTTAGGGTGCTGCCCGCCTGCTATGAGGCCCGCTATATGTGCAGCGTCAAACATAAAGTATGCGCCAATCTCGTCGCAAACTTTGCGGAAGGGTTCAGGGTCAATTCGCCGTGGGTATGCGGTTGCTCCTGCAACAATGAGCTTGGGACGCTCAGCAAGAGCGATTGATCGCATCTCTTCATAGTCGATACGTTCGTCGCCTTCTGTCAGCCCATAAGAAACGAAGTTGTAAAATCTGCCGCTTGCGTTCACCGGCGAGCCATGAGTCAAATGACCGCCATGGTCAAGACTCATTCCCATGACGGTGTCGCCGACATCAAGCAGCGCCATGTAGACGGCAGCATTGGCTTGCGACCCTGAGTGAGGTTGCACGTTGGCGTGTTCGGCGCCAAATAATTGCTTCACGCGATCAATCGCCAATTGTTCCGCGACGTCCACATGCGCGTTTCCTCCGTAATATCGACGACGCGGGTACCCCTCGCTGTATTTGTTCGTGAAAACGCTCCCAGTTGCCTCCATCACCGCTGGTGACGCGAAGTTTTCAGAAGCGATCAATTGAAGACTCGTCATCTGACGTTCCTTCTCTTGGCGGATCAGTTGCTCAATCTGAGGATCCGCTCCGACGGTCCAAATCGAGTTGGAGGAAGTCATAGGTGGGCGCCTTTCGTGATTGTCGCGGCTGCTGAAACACAGCATGCCCTGCGATGTGCTCTTGCGTGCGTTTTCTATTCCTCAGGTAATCCAGAGGTTTCTAGCGAGGACAGTTTTTCGACGCGTTGTTGGTGTCGGCCGCCTTCAAAAGAGGCCTGCATGTACGCATCGACTATGTCGAGAGCGGTCTGCTCCCCAACCATCCGTGCGCCAATACCGATGACGTTGGCGTCGTTGTGTTCCCTAGTCATTCGAGCAGTAGTCACGTCGTGGACCGTGGCTGCGCGAATTCCTGCAATCTTTCCTGCCGCCATGACAATACCGATCCCACTGCCGCAGACGACTATCCCGCGTTCTGCATCTCCAGCTATGACGGCCCTGCCGACAGCTGCTCCGAACTCTGGGTAATCAACACGATCTTGGCTGTGGGTACCACAGTCAACAATTTCGTGATCGTTCGCTGCTAGATGCGCAACGATGGTCTCTTTAAGCTCAAATCCAGCGTGATCTGCGCCAACCGCTATAACAGACACCCAAGGTTCTCCTTTACTTGTGGCAACGCAGCTATCTTCCCACGCGGAAACCAAATTCTCGCAACCAATTCGACTGAGTCAATAAAGCGTTGTTGTCAGTCGCAGCTAATCTCCACAGAGCCTTGTCTCAGCACTATTAGGGAATCTCCTGTCGCATCTACCACCGTCGACGCGAGACCTCCTTCAGAAGTGCCTTCAACGACGTGGCCAACTTCACCGTCGAGGCTGGCAGCAGCCTCGTGCGCGTTCAGCATCGTGTCGACTCCATGCAAGTTGGCACTCGATCCGGTAACAGGGCCAGACTGATCAATGAGGAGTCGCAACCATCCAGGATTAGGGCATCGGACGCCCAGAGTGTTACCTCCGTGAACCGGATCGGCTCCATGGCGACGCTTAGCAACGATGGTCAATGCCCCAGGCCAGTGTTCTTCAATGAGTTCTCGGGACCGTTGGTCGAGGTCCACGAGTTCTTCAGCTTGCAGTATTCCACTAACCAAGATCGGGACTGGTTGATTTCTTGGGCGTTGTTTGGCTTCATATGATGCTTCGACTGCCTCTGTGTCGTCATATTTGGCAAGTAAACCCGGAAGCGTGTCAGTGGGTGCCACAACCAATGCTCCCGCCTTCAGCGCATCGGTAGCTGCCTCAAGGTCAGATGGATCAACATCGTCCAAGGGTCGGCGAGCGGCTACCAGCCGCCATGCCCCAGATAAATCCTGGCCAATTTGCGTTGCATCGAAGCCACGAGCAATGGCTAGCTCGCTAAGTCGCTGAGCTTGGTTGGAACCACACTCAAGGACCAGCCAACCCCCGGGCCGTAACCAGTTTCTGCCGTACTGGGTCAAGACGTCTAAGTAGGCGAACCCGTCTTCCCCGGCAATGAGTGCTGTGCGAGGTTCCCAGTCTTTTACAACTTTGGGCAAGTCATCAGCGGGTGAAATATATGGAGGATTGGAGATCAACAGATCTAGCTGCCCAAAGAGTTCCTTTGGCAATGCTGCGAACCAATCGCCATGGTGCAAAGAGACTCTCGCTGCATCGGTTCCTAAGCCAGCGAGGTTTGATCGAGCTAGGGCAAGCGCTTCTTCGGACTTGTCAGTGGCGTAAACGCGTGCTTGAGGTACCTCTTGCGCAATCGATAACGCTATAGCGCCGGTGCCGGTTCCCATGTCGGCTACGAGAAGGCCATTCTCAGCACTATCACTCATCTGTTGAAGTACATCGATCCCGAATCCTGCTACTACTTCTGTTTCTGGACGCGGAATCAATGCTCTTGAATCAACTGCCAAGTCCAATCGTCGGAAACCCCAGCTCCCGATTACATATTGGAGGGGTTCTCCAGAAGCACGCCTCTGCGACATCGCATCGACTCGGGAAACAACTCTTCGGGTAACTGGTTTCCTCTCCTCAAGCGGAAGCAGGTCAAATCCAGTGCCAGTAGCTTCCTCCACTATTCGCCGAGCACTAATTTCGTAGTCCTCAATCCCTGCCGCGAGAAGTTGTTCTGCGACCTCGTTGTGCAGTTGGCTGACCGTCAGAATTTCGTTTGATTCACCTTCAGGTTGGGTCATTTCCAGCCTCAAGCTGTCGCTCGCGTTCGTGAAGCATCAGAGGCTTAACTACTTCGTCAAGTTCTCCCGCCAAGACGCGTTCTAACTTGTGGAGGGTTAAGCCAATCCGGTGATCAGTAACTCGACTTTCTTTGAAGTTGTAAGTACGGATCTTTTCTGCTCGTCCTCCACTTTTTATCTGATCTCGTTTTTGCGCCGCTTGATCGGAAGCCTGTTCTTCTTGGTGAAGCTTTAGAAGACGGGCTCGTAATACGCGCAAGGCTTTAGCTTTATTCTGCAGCTGGCTCTTTTCGTCTTGCATTGAGACGACGAGGCCTGTTGGCAGGTGGGTGATACGCACCGCCGAATCTGTCGTATTAACTGATTGACCGCCAGGCCCAGACGAGCGATAGGTATCAATCTCAAGTTCGTTCGGATCAATTTCCACTTCGACTTCATCGGCTTCTGGGAGCACCGTCACCGCAGCTGAGGAGGTGTGCACCCGTCCTTGAGACTCAGTGACCGGTACGCGTTGCACTCGGTGCGGGCCACCTTCATGCTTGAGGTGGCTCCAAACACCATCGCCCTTAACTAAAAATGCGATGTCGGTGTATCCGCCCATGTCGCTGAAATGACTTCCGAGGACTTCGATATTCCAACCTTTGGCGTTGATGTATGAGCGGTACATCTCGAACAGGTCGCGGGCCCACAAGTTCGCTTCTTCGCCCCCCTCGGCTCCTCGTATCTCCACGATGACGTTACGGTCGTCATTGGGGTCTCTCGGCAAGAGTAAGTATCGAAACTTCTCCTCGAGTGATTCAGCATCTGCAAGAGCGGCTGTTTCCATCTCTCGGGCTTCTACAACTTCATCGCCGCTACTTGATTCGGCCATCTCTTTCGCCGCCGCGGCATCTTCAAGAGCTGTCCGCCATGCTGCCCCAACTTCGATCATTTCAGTCAGCTGGGAATGTCGTCTGCTCACTTCGACGAATCGATTGCGGTCTGATGTGACCTGAGGGTCGCCGAGTTGGGACTCAACATGAGCCAACTCTTCTTCTAGTTGCAGCAAACGATCAAGCACACTCTCAGGGTACCGATGACAGCCTTGTCCATTCGCGCCATCCGTCTTCTACCGCCACAACTTCTGCTGAATCGACGAGCCGTTGAGCTAGATCTCTTAGTATTTGGTGCTCATCGCGTTCTGGCACCACCACCATGAGGTCTGCATCCGCACTGTGTAGCAGGCGCGCATCTGCGGCAAATGGAACCAAATCCAGGTCGATGCCGACGGCGCAAACTACGACCACCTCTCCTAAAGGCGACCTGCCCATTGCTACTGCTGGCACGGCTTCTTTGAGATTGGTTCGTTGAATGGGAGGAGCGACAGCAACTAGTTCCGACAAACCAACCTTTTCCGGTTGAGCTATTAGGTGGGCGCGTAGCCACCTTTCTGCTCCAAGTCGGTTCAATGGGTGCGGCTCAGCTCCGGGTAAACGATGAGAGCGGACAACACTCGCGACCTGTTCAATAGCCTGCGGCGTCGGGACCGCTCCGTGTAACAGCCCGAACGCTTCTCTGTCGTGGGCGCCGACGCCTACTTCGATACGGGTTCCAACGTCATCGGAAACAATTCGGGCGACTTCGAGACCTGCTACCTCTCCGACGGTAACCCCATGTTCCTGGACTACTTCAAGACCGGCTTGTTTGAGAACCTCAATTAATTCTGGCGCCGATACAGCCTTGATTGGTGTCAGCGGCCGCGCCGGAACGGCCTGGAGTACCGAGTCTTTTCCTACGTCAAAGATCTCTATGGATCCTTCAAAAAGCTTGGCGCGTCGAGCCAAGACGGGGCCTTCTTGCGCGGCGAAGAGATAAATATCGTCCGAGGGTGAACGAACTGACAAAGCAAGAGCGTTGCCTAGCCCTCGATGTGCTCGTTCCTCGGCAAGCACTGCGACGCTGCCGTCGCTGAGCTGTGCGGAAGCGCCGTCGTCAGTTCCGACTACGTCTTCTACAGACGCAGCCAAATGCTCGCCAACGAGAGAACGTAGTTTCATCGCATGCAGTTGACGACGGCGCTCGGGTTCTAACCCCACGGGTTGGTTTATTCTGCGGTTTCGTCGGAGTTCTGTTCTGACCCTCGTCGACGCCCGTAACGACGCTCGAAGCGTTCTACTCGCCCTGCAGTATCAACTATCTTCATCTGGCCCGTGAAAAATGGATGGCTGGCGCTGGATAATTCAACTGTGACCAGCGGGTATTCGTTGCCGTCTTCCCAGACAATCGTGTCAGCTGTCTCAACCGTTGACTGGGTGATGAAAGAAAAGTCTGCTCCGGCGTCGCGAAAGACGACAGGTCGGTAGTTCGGGTGGATATCACTTTTCATGATGGGTCCATTCTGGCGGTTGCATCGCCGAATCGCACACTCGCGTCAACAAATAGGTTCTTGAAGCTCATAGCGTGTCGGTCGAACTTTTGCGATTAGCCAAATTGCTTAGAATTTCTTGGTTGTTTCTAGTCAACTGGATTTGATCTAGTACCCAGTCGATTGCGGAGCCCGCAACTTTGTCTTCAGTTGCTACAAGCGAGTCCGCTAGCGCCTGGCCTTCAAGCATTCTTTCCTGGCCTTTGAGCCTTTGAAGCTCTCGGGTGCACGAGGCAACCACATCGATGGCGGGGTACACCCTGCGGTCGGCAGCTCGCCGGTCTAGACGCACTACCGAATTAGCGGTTCCCTGGAGGGATTCGAGAATCATTTCGTCTAGACGCCATCCCGTCTCGACCGCGGCGGTAGCGACGACAGTGAGCGAGCCACCTTCATCGAGAGCTCGCGCAGCGCCGAAAAACCGTTTAGGTGGGTACAACGCTCCGGCGGCGACTCCATCGACTAGGACCTTTCCATTGCCTGGCGCGACGAGGTTGTACGCCCGAGCCAGTCGGCTGAGTCCGTCGATAAGGATGACGACGTCAAGTCCGCCTTCAACCATTCTTTTTGCTCGCTCCAGTGTGAGCTCGGCGACCTGGGTGTGTTCTTCTGGGGGTCGGTCGAACGTTGAGGCTAAAACTTCTCCTTCGACGACGTCGGCAATTTCGGTTACTTCTTCTGGTCGTTCGTCGATGAGCAGAACAATCAGGTGGAGATCGGGGTGATTGTTTTCTAGGGCTACGGCTAACTCTCGAATCGTTGATGTTTTACCGCATTCGGGAGGCGATATAACCAAACCGCGTTGACCTTTGCCTATTGGCGCGACGAGGTCGATGACTCGAGCTGTTGGATTCTCTTCTCCGTCGACTTCGAGCTTTAATAGCTCGTGTGGGTGGACGGCTTTGAGGTCTTCAAAGAGTGGCCGTTCCCTGCTCTCTCCTGGTTCTGCTCCATTGATTTCATCAATCTGCATTAGTGCGGGGTTTTTTTCGTTCCTAGCTGCTGGCCGGCTGGCGCCTTTGACAATGTCGCCTTTGCGGAGTCCGTGGGTTCTGACTTGTTTCGCTGCTACGTATACGTCGTCGTTGGAGGGCAATGGGCCTGTTGTGCGAAGAAATCCGTATCCCTCATCACGAAGGTCCAAAATTCCTTCGCATGGGACAGGTTCTCCCTGCCAGTTGTCGTCACGATCGCGGTCCCGTCCCCGGCGGCGGCGGCGGCGGTTGCCGGGTTCACCAATACTCGCATCATCGTCGTCGCGTTGTTTGGCTGCTTCTGGCTCAGTTTCTTGGTCGTCTTCAGGCTGAGTGCTTTCACCTGTGTCCAGATCATCAGATGAGACGCTTTCGGCGGAATCGGAGCCTTGCGTTTCAGTTGATCTGCGAACTCTGCGAGTGGTTTCCTCACCTGGGCCGTCATCCTGATCGACAGATGGGCCATTCAGAATGTCATCAATGATGGTTGCCTTTCGTGCTCGGGGAGCTACTGCGATTCCCAATGCGCTGGCCATAGTCACTAAGTCATCGCGTGACTTTGCCTCTAGCACCGCTCGGTCTGGCTGGTCTGACATCTCATCCTCTTGGTCTCGGGGCAGAACGACTGCGCCGGGAAGCTGTTTAAGTCCGCTCGTAGGAACCTAGGTGACAGTTGTCCCCCAGATCCGGTTGCTTGATTCACGAAACCACATGAGCAACCGAACGATGCAGTCAGGCTACTCGCCGAGTGGCATTACTCACAACGTGGTCTCAACAGTCTTTACCGGGATACCAACGATACGAATTCCTTCACCGCATTTATGTCGACGGCTAGGTGAGTGCATCGTTCCGGTTTGCCCGCCAACGCAGCAATTTCCTCTGGTTTGGATGGGATCATTCCAGTGGCATCAGCAACCGCTGCTTCAAATTTTGCTGGATGAGCAGTGGCCATAACCGCCATGGGGCTGTTGTGTGAGCCAAGGTGTCGCGCCACGTTCACTCCAACCGCTGTATGCGGATCCAAGAACTCTTGTTGGGTCGCGTGCAGTTCGCCAATTGTTTCTGCGACCTGTTGGTTCGTCGCAGCTCCGGCTTCGAAGGAGATGCGGAGGCGTTCTAAAATGTTTGCAGGCAACGCCAGAACGCCCTCGGATCGAAATTGCAGCATCGCCTCGCTCAACCATGCGGAGTCCTTGCCGCCTAGCTCAAAGAGCAAACGCTCAAAATTGCTTGACACTTGTATATCCATTGCTGGACTGGTTGATGGCTGAACTTCTCGAATCTCCATGATTCCCGACAGATAAGCCCGAGTCAGTATGTCGTTATGGTTGCTGGCGATGACCAAACGATCCAAAGGCAAGCCCATCTGACCTGCGATATACCCCGCAAAGATGTTGCCGAAGTTTCCGGTGGGCACACAGAAAGAAACCGGATCGTTGGGACCAACAAGCTTTGAAGCGGTGGTGAAGTAGTAGACGGTTTGCGCTGCCACGCGCGCCCAATTGATGCTGTTGACTGCGCCCAATCGGTGCGTGTCTCGAAATTTAGTATCGGCGAACAATGCCTTAACTAGGTCTTGGCAGTCGTCGAAGGTGCCATCAATAGCAACGTTATGGATATTTGCACTCGCAACGGTCGTCATTTGTTGTCGTTGTACTTCCGATACTCGACCACGCGGGTGGAGCATGATGAGATTGATTCCATCTCGATCCCTACATGCCTCTATTGCAGCACTGCCTGTGTCGCCCGAAGTAGCTCCAACAATTGTCACGTTCGTGTCACGACGCGACAGTTCGTATTCGAACAATCTTCCTAGGAGTTGCAGAGCGACGTCCTTAAACGAAAATGTGGGGCCCCAGAACAGTTCAACTAAGAAAAGATTGTCATTGCTTTCAGCAGTCAATGGCCGGACGGGGACCACCTCATGGTGTCTGAAAGTCGCGTAAGACTCTTCCACCATGTTGCCTAGATCGTCGCTGTCTATCGACGGTGACACGAGCGGCGTCAGCACCCGTGTCGCTATTTCGCTATACGACATTTGTCTGAAAGACTTCAGATCTGCGGGTGTCAACTTAGGGAACTCGGTAGGCACGTAGAGTCCGCCATCTGACGCCAAACCGGCCAGCAAAACATCACTAAATTCAAGAAGTGGTGCTTTGCCCCGGGTGCTTTCGTACTTCACGGTTTCAACCCTCGCCGCAACTATTCGCCCACGACACGAATCAGGGCACCGATGTCGCGTACCTCTTTCAAATCTCGTAATTCGCGAATTGTCGACTGCATATCTGCCTCTCGGGCCTTATGGGTTATGAACACCAGGTGAGCAGTAGCACCTTGGCCTTGTTGTTCCATCGAACGGATCGATACTCCGTGTTTGCCAAAGACACTGGCGACAGCTGCCAAAACTCCGGGTTGATCTTCAACGTCTAGTTGTAGATAAAACGCACTGGTGGTTTCGTCGATGGCCCGAATTGCAACTTCAGAGAACGATCCCATGTCGCCCGCTACCCCTTGTTGCAAGTTTCTTGCAGCGGAAATGAGGTCTCCAAGCATTGCAGAAGCCGTAGGCCCACCCCCTGCGCCGCGTCCGTAGAGCATGAGATCACCGACCTCTGCGCCTTCCAAAAATACTGCGTTGAAGCTCTCCCTAACTGAGGCGAGAGGATGGTTCTGAGGAACCATGGTCGGGTGCACCCTGACTGCTACTTCTCCCCCATCAGATTCTGCTATGGCCAACAATTTGATGACATGTCCCATGTGAGACGCAGCCGCTATATCCGCCTTGGAAACCTGGCTTATACCTTCCTGGTAGACGTCTCCAGCGACGACCTTGGCGCCAAAGGCAATGGTCGCCAATATTGCTGCTTTCGCAGCGGCATCGCCTCCTTCAACGTCAGCTGTTGGGTCGGCTTCGGCAAATCCGAGGCTTTGCGCCTCGGCCAGCACATCGGAGTACTCAGCTCCTTCTTCAGTCATTTTGGTCAGGATGAAATTCGTCGTGCCGTTGACGATTCCCATTACTCGATTGATGCGTTCTCCGGCTAGTGAGTCTCTTAGGGCACGGATGAGAGGAATGCCGCCTGCAACCGCAGCTTCGAAGAAGAGGTCGACGCCTCCTGCGGAAGCTGCTTCAAAAAGTTCTTGTCCCACATTCGCGACTAGCTCTTTGTTAGCGGTAATCACCGGCTTCCCAGACTTCAACGAGTCGATGACTAGCTGTCGCGCTGGCTCAATTCCTCCGATTGTTTCAACGATGATGTCAACATCGGGCGAGCCAACTAGTGCTTGGGGTTCTCGTGTAAATACTTCTTCGGGGAAGCTGACATCTCGGTCCGCGGAGAGATTACGGACGGCGATACCTGCTATCTCAAGTCGAACTCCAGTGCGAGCTGCTATGCGGTCCGCGTCCGCGTCAATAATTCTGGCCAAAGCGCCACCGACTGTGCCGCAACCCAGGAGTCCAACTCGAACCGGTGAATGTGATTCCGACTGCATACCTTCAACCGTACCGGTCAAAGGGTTCATTCCTGATGCCGATTTGTAGCTGCGGTCCACTTATTGCAAGTGCGGCCGGAATTCAACCGAGATCAAGAACCGTTAGGTCTTCGATGGTCTCTCTACGAATCACGGGTCGCGCCTCGCCATCTGACGCGAAGATGACTGCTGGCCGGGGCATCCTGTTGTAGGTACTCGCCATCGAGTACCCGTAGGCACCAGTTACAGGTGTGGCCAACAAGTCACCTACTTGCAGGTTTTCTGGAAGGTGGGCTTGTTGGACAATGACATCACTTGATTCGCAGTGTTTACCTACTATGCGAGCTAGGGAGTTACGCGGTTCAGTAATTCTGGCTGGAGCAAACGCGGTGTAGCCACTGCCGTACAGCATCGGTCGTGGGTTATCACCAAAGCCTCCGTCGACCGCTATATAGGTTCTTATTCCCGGTATTTCCTTGATGGTTCCTATCGAATAGACAGTGACCGCCGCTTGGGCTGCTATAGATCTGCCGGGTTCAGCAGACACTCGAGCGTTAATTCCCAATTGGTCGCAAGCTTCGTTCAGCATTTCTCCCCACTCGGTTATGGAAGGAGCTGATTCCGATTCCAGGTATGCGACGCCGAGGCCTCCTCCTACAGACAACTCCGGTAAACCAAGCGGTTCGGAGAAATCGGCTACGACTTCAAGGGCTCGGGCAAAACTATCGACTCTGAACACTTGACTACCGATGTGTTGATGGATGCCCATCAGTTCTACGCCGGGGTTGGAGGCGCAGTTTCGGACCGCTTCTTCGGCGGCACCGGATTCCAGTCCGAATCCAAACTTGGAATCGTTTTGACCAGTTGAAACGTACTCATGGGTGTGCGCTTCTACTCCAGGAGTGACGCGGAGTTGTATTTGGGCGACTATGCCGTCGATTTCGTGTAGGTGTTGGAGTCGGTTGAGTTCATCAAACGAATCGACTACGACCCGGCCGACTGCATGGGTGCGAGCGGCCGACAATTCGGTAAGCGACTTATTGTTTCCGTGAAAAACGATCCGCTCACCGGGGAAACCCGCTGCAATAGCTGTGAGTAATTCGCCTTCGCTGGCGACGTCGATGTGTAACCCTTCCTCATTCACGAGACGCGCCATCGCCGTGCACAGGAACGCTTTACTCGCGTATGCAGTTCCTTCTCCTAATGCGCTGCGCGCTTCCCGACATCTTGATCGAAGGTGCTGTTCGTCATAGATGAACAGCGGAGTGCCGTATTCAGCTGCTAAGTCATCAACTGATAGTCCTGCGATCTGTAGCTCACCACGAGGTCCGACTTGTGCTGAGTCAGGCAAAAGAGACATTGGCACAGGACCATCAGCAATTTCTGAGTGATTCATGTGGTCCTTTCACATTTCTTCGGGTGCAGTAATACCGAGAAGATCGAGTCCTATGGCAAAGCCGATACGAGCAGACTCAACTAGCCAAAGTCGACCTTGTTGAAGCTCAGTGGCGACGTCAGATCGGAGAACCGGGCAGTCGTGATAGAAGCCATGAAATGCTGCTGCGAGTTCTCGGATCCAGGTTGCTACGCGATGAGGTGCTCTATCGCGCGCAGCAACCTCGACTATCTCCGGGAGGGTAGAAAGACACCGAAGAATTTCTAGTTCTCGCTCGTGTTGCAGAACTGTGACATCCATCGCGTCAATGGGGCAACGAGAAATTCCTCTGTTTGTTGCCTCGCGGCTAACTGCAGCTATTCGAGCGTGGGCATATTGCACGTAGTAGACGGGATTTTCATTTGCCTCACTGGATAACACATCAATATCGATGGTTTGTCGGCTGTCGATGGACTGGAGCAGATATGCAAAGCGAGCAACGTCTGGGCCAACGGCTTCAATGAGCTCGCTGACTTCGACCATGGTCCCGGTTCTTTTTGAAAGTTTGATTTCCTCACCGGCTCTAACCAACGTCACGTTTTGACCAATGATGGCTTCGTAGCAGCCCGCTGGATGCCCCAACATTTCCATAGCAGCTGCCATTCGCGGGACATAACCGTGATGGTCGGCCCCGAGAACGTCGATAACGAGTTCACCGCGATCAAATTTCTGATTGTGGTACGCGATGTCAGGTACGAAGTAAGTGGGCTCTCCATCGCTCTTGATAAGAACCCGATCTTTTTCGTCTCCAAATTCGGAGGTTCGCAGCCATGTCGCTCCTTCACGTTCGTCAACCCAGCCTGAACTTCTAAGCAGTTCTATGACTTCCTCCATAGCTCCAGACTCAACAAGTGCTTTTTCGCTCGCCCAATGGTCGAACGTCACGTTCATCGATGTGAGCGAATCTTGCACCTCTGTTAGCGCTCGTTCTTGACCCCAAGCCACGGGTTCTGCTTCATCAGGCATTTCACGTGCCCACTCAGTCACGTATTCGCCGGCATATCCATCTTCGGGCAACTCCGCACCATCTCGTCTTGCTACTAGCGAGGCACCAAACAACTCGGTCTGGAGTCCTCGATCATTGACGTAGTACTCGGTGAAGGTTCTATAACCGCAGCGGCGAAATATGCGGGCGAGACTGTCACCATATGCGCCCCAGCGGCCCCCTCCTGCATGCAACGGACCAGTGGGGTTTGCCGATACGAACTCAAGATTGATGGATGCGCCCTCTCCAACTGTCGGCCGCGCGTAGTCATCTTCGCCTTGGGTTAGCACGTCCATCAACACGTCATGGAGCCACTGGGGGGTTAGAAAAAAGTTAATGAAGCCTGGGCCTGCAACTTCTATTCCCTCAATCACGTTGAAGGCTCGCGACTCAATAAGCTCCGCCAGTTCTGTCGCCAATTCCCTTGGATTGCGCCCAAGCTGTTTTGACATCACTAACGCAATGTTTGAGGACCAGTCGCCATGCTCGCGAGCTCCGGGTCGTTCCATTTGAACGTCGGTCGCGGCGATTTCAACATCTAGCTCTCTGAAAGAGTCCGCCAAGGCTTGTGCCAAGACTTCTGTAATCACCAACGTGCTCCCTGCCGGTAACAATGAAAGCCCATCATCACCGTGGCGATGGGACAATCTTGACTGTACCGCTGCAACCCTGCTCACCCGAAGCGACTTATGATTGCATTTTGAAAATCGGTGTCGATGTGGAGCACTTTGTTCAACGCGATACATTCGCTAACCCGCCCTCGTAGCTCAGGGGATAGAGCAGTGGCCTCCGGAGCCATGAGCGCAGGTTCGAATCCTGCCGAGGGCGCCAAGAATTGATCGGCAATTCAGTACCTGGTTATTGCGCCCAATCAGTGACTACATTCGGAGCGTGCGAAGCGACCTGCTAACCACAGCGACGGTGTCACCGTGGGGGGTGCTCGCGGCTGCTGTCATGACGCTTGTTGCCTTGGCGGTCTCTTGGAGACTCGATCTTGGCCTAGTTCGTTCGATTTCATTGAGTTCCATTAGATCCGTCCTACAACTGCTGTTGGCAGGGCTCTTACTCGTTCCTGCGCTGAGGTCCGGAGCTCATCTCATGTGGTCTTGGTTGTGGTGCTTCGCCATGCTGATCTTTGCTACTGGACTAGTAAGGCGTCGCACGACTGAGCTGGGAGAGGGCCGTCCGTCGTACTTGCTTTCCGCCCTGGCAGTTTCCGTTCCTGTTACGTCTGGCCTTGCAGTGGTGTTTTGTTTCGGCGTGCTCCCACTTCAACCATCAACACTTGTACCTATGGCTGGCATAGTTCTTGGCAACACGCTCCCCGCGACTTCTGCAGGAGCCATGAGATTTGTGGAGTTGGTGCGAGACGAGCGCGGTCAAATCGAAGCCATGCTCGCTTTGGGTTTTAGAGCTCGGACAGCCATCCGGCCTCAAATCGCGAAAGCAGTAAAGATCGCTTTGGTACCGCCTATCGAGAGAATGAGGATGATCGGCTTGGTATTACTTCCGGGGACCATGACCGGGATGCTTCTGGCAGGGGTCGATCCGCTGAAGGCAGTTATGACTCAGATGGTTGTCAGTTTTCTAATACTCGGGGGCGTCACATTGACAGTCGCAACGGTGGTCTTGGGCTGCTCCCTTTCAGCTATTGACCGCGGAAAACTTATGTGGACGAACCCAGACGATACCAATTAGGCCTTCCAGCCGGTTAGCTCGGTTCGTTCGATGACTATGGCTGGACCTTTCGGGCGTTTTTCGGCGTATTGGGTGTAACGCTCAGACAAAAGATCGAGCGCACGCTCAAACTCGCTACCGCTTTGATGCACCTTCGCTCGACCCCTAATCCGCACCCACCAAAGCTTCTTCCAGTCATCGTCGTTATAGCAATCCGCTAGAAGGGTTACTTCTGGGAATTGTTTAATATTTTCCAGTCGTTTCAGTTCAGTCGTTGACTTTTTCTTATGATCGATAGCCGTCACGACTGTCCGGTCATCGAATGCAAAAGTCACGGGCACAAGGTCCACACGTCCGTCCGCTCGGATAGTTGCCAGTGTCGCTACACGGGCGGCACTCAATATCTCTAGGAGTTCAGATTCGTTCATTGGTCCTCGGGGGCGCGTGCCTGTTCAGTGTGAGCAATACGGCAGCGTGAGGGGTCACCCTAGCTCGCGGTTCGTCATGACCCAAAAGCGTTGTGACGATCGATTTTGATGGGTGAAATTCGTCTCGACCACGTATTCTCTTTGGCATGGCCTTAACTGAGGAAAGCGCCGAAGCACCCAAACCTGAACGTTGGTCCTTTCAATGGAAAGAACTTCACGAAGAGGTAATCACTTCCGGGCTCTGCACAGGCTGCGCTGGTTGCGTAATCAGTTGCCCTCATGACGTAATCGGGTACGACCACGTTCAGGGCGGCTTTAAGCCTTTCCACATCGAAGAAGAGCTCGGGGAATCTAACTGCGGTCACGGCGAAAAGGGATGCACTAGTTGCACGCGTGCCTGCCCTCGCTTTCGGACTTGGGAGCACGAGGCAGACGACTTTTTATTCAGCAGGCCGCGGACCCCCGAGGAGCCCTCGGGCATATACAAAGACATCATCTTGACCAGAGCCTCCGACGAGTTCATTCATCAGGTTGGACAAGATGGTGGGCTTGTATCAGCAATTCTCATTTGGGCACTGGAGAACGGATACATCGACGCTGCGCTGACTTCATATGTCGGCGAAGGTGAGGGTTCACAATGGACGGCTTCACCCGGTGTGGCATTTAACCGAGATGATGTAATTCGAGGAGCAGGAAGTCGCTACACCTACTCCGCTAACACCCTCGCATATGACGAAGCGATCGAAGCTGGTGCACAGAAAATCGCGCTCGTTGGAATGAGTTGTCAAAGCTCAATAGTTCCGGTCGCTAAGTCAAGAAAAATCGGCAAGGTGGGCAACCGGTTTGCCCTAAATATTGGCCTGCTTTGTTCAAAGTCCTTCGATGAAGCAATCTTCGAGGAACTCTTCGAGCAGAAATATGGTCTCGACCGTCACACAATTAAGAAGACAAATATCAAAGGTGTCTTCCAAATCTGGACCCATGATGGCGGCTACTACGAGATCAACCTAAAGGAATGTCACGCGTGGACACGAGAGGGTTGCAACCATTGCCCGGATTTCGCTGCTGAACATGCCGATATATCGACCGGTGGCATAGGCAACTACAGCGACTGGACACTAACAATTGTTCGCACCCCGTTGGGTCGCGAAATCATCATGAAAATGTTGGAGGGCGGTTATCTCATCGGGCGACCGGGCGACGATGATCCGGGGGCCATTGAACTCATGCACAAGTTGAGTCAAAAATCGCGAACTCGATGGCCAGAATTTGCGTGGGAACAGCCCGCCCTTCTTCCTACCCGTAAATAATTCGCCGCAAACGCTTCACAGGCATGTGTTGATGAGGTCAACCATGCTGGGTCTTAGGTCCTTTGCGTCCAAAAACTCCGGCAGGCGCTCTTCGGGGATGACGTCAGCTGCTCGGGACGCGGAGCAACGACATAGATCCGAGAGCCGCTCCGACTCTTGTGCACAAGCAGCCATATAAAGTTCCTTCGTCGCAGAACTCCATGCGGGAGGCCTCTCCGCTTCCCTGCATTCCACCAATAGGCCAGCGAGCTCAACAGGGAATTCATTGAAGGCACTCATGCGGTCTTCAAGAGCAGCTATGTCACTCGAGTCGATGTCGGAAGCCAGTAGTTCTGCGGCACAGTGGCAGGGACCAACAAGTCCAGAATCTGAGATACACGAATCAAGGAAAGCCACCGTGGTGCCGATATCAAGCAAATACTCGCTTGCCCTAGATGTAGTCTCAGTCGGCAATGTGCCCGGGTTATTAAAGGAAGATTCTGACGGGTCAATGGGGCGAGCTTGGGGTGCTTCGGAGGCGCAGGCACTAACTGACAAAAGAGAGACAACAACCAAAAAACCATATAGAAGGTTTGGTTTGGCAAAGTTCCGCACAGGAAAAGCCTAGATGGGGTCCATACCGGCTAGCTCGCGAGCAGTGATGAAAACCTGATCAAGCATGGGTTCTGTTAAACGCCCTGTGAAAGTGTTTTGTTGACTTGGATGGAAGGAGCACACCACATGCCTTCCTATTGCGTCACTTTGCTGTTCTATCGGCACCACAAGTCCGTGACCAAATTTGGGCCTTGGACGTATTCCGAGGATTGAGCTAGCAACCTGATAACCGAATTGACCCAACGCCACGAAGACTTTGCTCTCCGTAAGGAGAGCTAGTTCCTTCTCGATATAAGGGCGGCAGTTGTCTCGCTCTTCGGGAGTGGGTTTGTTCGCAGGTGGGGCGCACCTCACGGCCGCAGTGACATATGCGTCGTGAAGTGCGAGTCCATCATCAACATGACGGGCTAGCGGCTGGTTGGCGAAGCCAGTTCTGTGCAGGGACGCGAAAAGAAAATCTCCAGATCGGTCTCCTGTGAATACTCGTCCTGTTCTATTAGCACCATGAGCTGCAGGAGCTAAACCGACGATGACTACTTTCGCTTCGGGGTCACCGAACCCAGGAACGCCTCGACCCCAATACTCATCCTCGGCGTACGCCGCACGTTTCTCTTCAGCAATTTTTTCTCGCCATTCGACAAGACGTTCGCAGCGACGACACTCGGTTATAGCTTCAGCCAGCGCAATGAGAGAATCCACAACGCTGAGTGTTGCAGACTCTGAGGCGTCATTAACGACTACGGTCACACTTCGTGGCTTCATCTCAGCGACCTTGTCTCATACTTCTTGTCCGGCACGGACAGACACCCACGACCGGCGTCGAGCTTTATGGTCGAAAGTCAGGTGTTCACCTATCCGAGATCGGAACAGAACAAGCGAGAAAAGTAGGCGCACGAATAGCTGCTATGGGGGCGAAACGCATTGCTGCTATTTACAGCAGTCCTTTGGAAAGGACTAAGGAAACAGCAAGAGCTATCTCCAAAGAAGTTGGCATTAAAGTCAAGCAGGAGCGGGGCTTGCTTGAACTGGATGTAGGCGACTGGACCGGCCGCAAATTGAGCCATCTTAGGAAGCTAAATGCCTGGTCAGCAGTGCAGAAGTATCCTTCGGGATTCAGGTTTCCTAACGGCGAGTCATTCGTCGAAATGCAGACACGGATAGGTGAAGCGATCGCTCGTCTGGTCAGAAACCATCCAGGCGAAACGGTTGTCGCAGTGAGCCACGCCGATCCCATTCGTGCTCTGGTTGCTCATTCCATGGGAACTCACCTGGATTTGTTTCAGCGAACAGTGGTGTCTCCTTGTTCGGTTACAGCGATTCTGTATACGTCTGGTGGTCCCGTCGTGCTCTCCGTCAACAACACTGGCGAACTCAGTGATCTCTCACCGGCTTAATCAAGCCCATTATTCTCAATAGGAACAATGACTGATAACTACGAAATTAGAAACCCAACAAACTTCGTTGCCGGAACGGTGGGCGACGCTGGAGAACGAATTTTTTATCTTCAAGCACAAACAGAAGATGAGGTCTTAACTCTCAAGCTTGAAAAGGGTCAAGTCCAATCTCTAGCTAGCCACCTTGCCAACGTTTTAGAGGCAGAACAGGTTGATCAAACTTCCGTTGAACTTAAAGAAATGGTGGAACCTCCGAACGCAGTGTGGACAGTAGGAGCGTTGGCTATCGGAGTCACCGAGGATCCAAAGGAAATAGTCGTCGTAGCGCAGGAATTACCTGACCAAGAAGATGACGCCGCATCCGAGGCTCAAATCCATATCAGTTATGGTCAGGCGAGAGCTTTCATCGACCATGCGTTGTTTCTAATCGAGTACGGCCGCGACTTCGGACGACAAAATGGGCACAAACCCGTCGGTGAGTGACGATACCTCTGGAGACAGCGATCAGTCCTCAAATCAACTGCTTAATTTCGACGAAGCGATTCAGGTGCTGCGAGAGGGTGACATCGAACTGCTTGCTCGAATGCCCTATAGCTCGAACGCCACATTTCTGGTGCAGGCCGGTACAGCTGAGAAAAGTGTAAGCGGCATATATAAGCCTGTTGACGGTGAGCGGCCGCTGTGGGATTTTCCTCCTGGTCTTTACAAAAGAGAGATAGCTGCGTACGAGTTAAGTCAAGAATTGGGTTGGAATGTTGTGCCTCCAACAGTTGAGCGTGTCGGACCGCACGGAGTCGGCTCGGTCCAGTTGTTCATCGACGCCGACTTCGAACAGCATCACTTCACTTTGGTTAAAGATCCAAGGCATCATCCAAGTCTTCAAAAGCTTTGCGTTCTTGACCTATTGGCTAACAACACCGACCGAAAAGCCGGTCATTGCCTGCTCTCTAGATCGGGTTCAATTTTTGGCATCGACCACGGACTCTGTTTCTCAAGTGAATTCAAGTTGAGAACCGTGATATGGGACTTTGCGAATCAACCCATTGATGAAGCTTTGATGAGCGGGGTTGAACAGGTCTGTGAGGGCTCAGTCAGTGGGGTGGCGGACTGGCTTGAAGAGCGCGAGATAGAGGCTCTTATCGGCCGGGCACAGTGGCTCCGAGAACGGCCGTTCTTTCCGGAGGACGACGGCTATAGATGGCCTTGGCCATTGATTTAGAAACGTTGAAGATCCGGTGAAAACCGGTAATGATTAGCGGAACTTGTTAGCGAGACTTCAGCGCCTCAATAAGTGCCGGGATCACTTTGTGAACATCTCCGACAATTCCAAGGTCAGCGACTCCAAAGATAGGAGCCTCTGGATCCTTGTTGATGGCGATGATGTTCTTTGACCCCTTCATGCCTACGAGGTGTTGCGTCGCTCCTGAGATACCGCAGGCAAGGTACACGTTTGGCTTAACGACTTTGCCAGTCTGGCCAACCTGTTTCGCGTAGGGGACCCATCCGGCATCAACGATGGCTCGGGACGCACCAGATGCAGCGCCCAGCAATCCGGCTAGCTCGTCGACCATCTCGTACGCTTCGGGCTGTCCCAGGCCACGTCCGCCTGACACAACCACCTCGGCGTCATCCAACTGAGGTCCGGAACGTTCCTCTACATGTCGGCCAGTGACAGTAGCCGCCCCGGCTACACCCGGGTCAACGGTGTCAACCGTCACGACCTCCGCTGCTGCTCCGCCTGTGGCTTCGGCCTCGAACGACTTGGGTCGGAATAGGGCTAATGCGGGGCCGTCGTTTCTGAAAGCTGTGAAGACGTTTTGGGTCCCACCAAAAACTGGCTCTTCTACGACTAACGCTCCGTCTTCAACCGACGCGCCCACGTTGTTCGTTACAACCGGCTGATCTAATTGCACCGCGAGTCGTGCCGCCGTATCGCGCCCATCGGGCGTTTGGCCAAAGAAAATAGCGTCAGCTGCTTGCGACTCTAAATGCACCTTCAGTGTCGCTGCGGCATGAACTCCCATCAACTTTCCATCGATAGGGCCCGTGCTGTAGACCGTTGAGGCTCCATGTGATCCCAATTCGGTAGCCATGGCAGCTCCGTCTCCTGCAACAAACACTTCTACATTTGTCGCCAAATCTCTTGCCGCTGCAAGTAACTCAAGCGTCAATCCACTTGGACCGCTTTCATCACCTTCACCGAAGACAAGGATGGTTTCAACAGACATTTGCGACCTCCTCAGACGATCTTGAGTTCACCTAAGAACTCAACAATTTTCTCGTGGGCGTCACCTTCATCTTCGATGACTTCCCCTGCTTGCCGTTCTTCCGCGTCGGTGACTCTCACCGTTTCTTGTCGGGCGCCACCTTGACCCACAGTGGATCCATCTACACCCAACGCGGCTAGATCGAGTTCTTCAACGGGTTTCTTTTTTGCCGCCATAATTCCCTTGAATGATGGGTAGCGGGGTTCCACGACACCTGCGGTAACCGAAACTAGAGCCGGAGTTTGACATTCCACATCGTCATATCCGGCTTCGGTTTGACGCTGGACTTTTACGGTATTTCCATCAACTTCAATTTGTTTTGCAAATGTGATCGATGGCATGTCGAGCACACCGGCGATCATTTCCGGGACCGTTCCGGTATAGCCGTCGGAGGATTCAACTCCTGCCAGCACCAGGTCGGGCGACATCCTCGATATTGCTGCCGCCAAGACTCGCGCCGTGCCTAGGGCATCGCTTCCAGCAAGAGCGTCATCGCTGACGAGAACCGCATCTTCGGCACCCATTGCTAATGCAGTCCTAAGTCCGCTGACTTCGTTATTAGCAGCCATGGAGACAAGCGATACTTCACCTCCACCGGCGCTCTCTACAAGTTGGAGAGCCATCTCTACTCCATATGAATCTGACTCATCGAGAATTAACTTGTCGTCTCGCTTTAAGTAATTCGTTGTGGGATCCAACTCACCTGGCAATGCAGGGTCAGGAATTTGTTTGACACAGACTACGACCTTCATGGTTGTGGATTCTGCCCCGAGGTTCTGGGAGATCCAAACGAAAAGTAGAAAAAATTTTATTGGATCCCGGCGAAGGCCATAAATAGCGGCGCCCGAGAAGCACTGATTCGACTCTCGAGTCAAAAATCGCGACACTGGCTAGGTGCGGATCTTGCTCCTCGTTAACGAATCGGCGTCATCCGTCACTGCAAGAACCCGCGTCCTGATTCAGGCCGCACTAGCTGAACACCATGAGGTTGAACTCGCCATGACTAGCCGTCGCGGTCACGCATCGCGGTTAGCGCGCGGGGCCGCTTCCACCGGCACCGATCTTGTCGCTGTCTTGGGAGGCGACGGCACCCTTAACGAAGCCGCAAACGGCCTCGCGGGAACCGATTGCGTTCTAGCCCCTTTACCAGGTGGTTCCACCAATGTCTTCGCGCGAACGATCGGGCTAGATGACGACCCTCTCGAAGCGACAAAACAAACGATCACCGCAATATCAGCTAATTCAATTGAGTCGGTGGGTCTGGGCGAGGTCGCGGGACGCTACTTTCTCTTCCACTGTGGAAACGGTTTCGACGCTGCGGTGGTAAGGCAAGTAGAACGGCGCCCTGGAGTGAAGCGATACGCAAGCCATCCGTTATTTCTCTGGGCTGGGGTGGATACCTGGCTCCGTCACTACGACCGTTCGCGTCCCAGAATGAAGGTGGTGCACCCACTATCAACTATTGATGACAGCTACTTAACGGTCGTGCTGAACACCGACCCGTATACATATTTAGGCAGTCGACCATTGTCTCTGGCACCTCGCGCGACCTTAAGCAATGGTTTGAGTATGGTCACCTTACGCACCATGTCACTCCAGAAAATGCTCGTTTTGCTAAAGGATCTTTTCGAAGGAAAGCCGCTCCAGAATTGCGACGCAGTACACATCGCTAATGACTTGTCTGAGCTGTCGATAGTCGGGCATAGCCCATTTCCATACCAAGTAGACGGCGACTACCTAGGCGAAGTCAACCATCTTGATTTCTCCTGGCGGCCAAACATACTTCGACTGATTATCCCCACTTAAGCGCAGAAGACCTTTAGCTTCTGGCTTCCAGGTGTTTCAGGATGTCACCGGAAATGTCAGTGATGAGGCCATCAACACCTAGAGCAACTAATTGCCTGACACGTTCTAAATCGTTCACCGTCCATGGATTTACCTGTAGCCCGTTTTCTTTAGCCACTTCAACCAGATCCTTATCGACAACCGACTCATGCGGATGAATGGCTTGGTGTCCTCGATCAACTGCGCGTTGAATTGTCGAACGCCAAGGCGTCTCCCAAAATAAGAGCGCCGTTGGTATTTCCGGAGCATTTTCGTTAACCCTGTCAACAGCCTCGTGGTTAAAAGATGAGACAAGCCAGCGTTCTAGCGGCTCAGGGCGAAGCTTCAACATATCGATAAGTGCTTCTCCTAACTCGAACGCTGCACGAGGGTTCTCATCAGAGCTCTTAATTTCGATATTCACCCTCAAAGAAGCACAAACATCTAGTACGGCGGGAAGCGTCGGTACGAAGTTAGGTAACTCAGAAACCTTCGCTGTTTCTATCGCTACTCCTTCGACATGATGATCGTGGTGAACAACTATGTGCCCATCTCCGCTCTGCCAAATATCGAGTTCGACACCGTCGACACCCACATTTAGGGCTAACTCAAATGCGGGAATTGTGTTCTCTCGAACGTTTTGTGAGACACCTCTATGTGCGAAAATCGTTGGGCGGGGACTCATGAGTTGACCCGCTGCTTGAGAAAAAGTTTCTCTTGATTGCCCATGAGACCGACCGTAATCTGTCGTAGCGCTGTGAAGGCATCATCTCTGTCACTCAGTTTCGTACGGGTGTCAATTTGTATCCGGAGCAGTTTCTCGCAGCCGAGGTTTGTAGAGTCGGCGACGGACAATTATTCGTGAATCCCCTGTTCACGAGTAGCACCTGGAGGAAACAGAGACGTGAGCGCTCGAGGATCGATGTTGTTGGAGAGCGGTGTGTGGAGAAACACCGCCAAATGCCGCGAGGCTGACCCCACTCTTTTCTTTCCGATTGGTTCGACGGGAAGGGCGTTGCGACAGATCGACGCAGCCAAGGCTGTTTGTGTTGACTGTTCGGTGAAAGACATGTGCCTTGAATTTGCGCTCAAGACCAACCAAGACTCGGGAGTATGGGGCGGGGCTTCAGAAGAGGAGCGCCGCCAGTTGCGGCGTGAACGGAACAGAGCTCGCAGACAGGCCAGCTGATCTAGACCAGTGTCTCGTAGCTATCTAGTTCCTTTTGTCAGTGGGACTAGTTATGGGGAAGCGGCACTTCGATGAGCGCTTCGGAGCCGTTCGTATCTGATCTTCGACGAACTTCGATGCTGCCAGTTAGTTCTGTGGTTACCAAACCTCGAATGATGGACAACCCGAGACCTTGTTGTGACTCGCCGTCGAAATCTTCGGACACCCCAACTCCGTTGTCTCGGACTGCCATCTTCAGTTCATTATCGGTCCGATCAAGCAGAATTTCTACTAGCCCGATATGTCCTTGACTAAAAGGCACTTCGCTAGTGAAGGCATGATCAACCGTGTTCTGTAACAACTCGTTCAGTACGACGGCAAGCGGCGTCACTACGTCCGAAGGCACGAGACCAGCATCACCCTGAACTTCGAAATGGATAGGGCGATCCGGAGAAGTAAAGCTATCTTGCGCTGTTCGGGCCAACATTTCGGCGACTTCGCTTAAGCTCGCGTCGTCTGTAGTTTCATTAGCCAGAGTTTCGTGCACAAGAGCGATTGCTCTAATGCGGCGCACTGACTCATCAATTGCCATTTTGGCTTCGGTTGATTCAAGGCGACGACCTTGGAGGCGCAATAAAGATGAAATTGTCTGCAGGTTGTTCTTTACCCGATGGTGGATTTCTCGGATAGTCGCGTCTTTAGAAACAAGGAGTCGATCTCGCAACCGCAGTTCAGTGATGTCTCTCAACAAGAGCAAGGACCCCTGAAACACTTCTCTCTCACTAATGGGCATGCCCATGAGTTGCACCGCTGTGTCGTTGCGCTCGATTTCTGCAACGACAGCTCGGGGTCGTTCAGAAACTGCCTTTATCGCTGGATGTCGAATTCCAATATCTTCAAGTCGCCGACCCGCCACGTTTCCTAGTACACCGACGCGATGCAATGTACTCAGGGCATTCGGCGACGCGTACTGAATTCGTGACTCAGGATCGATGACAAGCATGCCATCACCAACGCGTGGAACTTGCTCAAGGTCCACCTCATTGTCTTGATAGGGAAATGTTCCTATTGCGATCATTTTCGCTAACTGGTGAAACGCCTCCAAATACGTTCGCTCAAGTTCGCCGGGGTCGCGGCGTTCAGCGAAATTCGGCAGTAACTCACGACTAAGAACGCCAACTATCTGGCCTTCGTGCCTTATCGGGATACACATCACGCTAGCCCTGCGGTTGCTGGGCTTAATGGGCACTTCACCTTCGATAACTTCACCCCGACCATAGGCAGTAGCAACCAATGGGCGGTCAATGTCACTGACGCGGAGCCCGACGTGGTCATCTCGGTAAAGGGTCTGACCGGTAGTGGGGCGAATCTGGGACGCTATGGCGAACTCTTCGCCGCTTTGGTTTATAGGGACGAACATCAGCAGGTCAGAGAACGACAGATCAGCCAATATGCCCCACCAAGCGACTAAGCGTTGGAGATGTTGCAGTTGCTGCGTTGAAAGGCCAGTGCCTAAACGACTTAGTTCGGCCAAGGTTGCCATGACA
>DJZU01000007.1:25265-34559 GCA_002448715.1 Candidatus Neomicrothrix sp. UBA6944
TGACAGTCGAAAGTACAGCGGCTAGCGAGGTAAGGGCAACGGGTCACCCAGCGTGTAACCCGATAAGGACATAATCCAGTTGCTCAGTCTGTCGCGAATCCGATGCGTCTATCTCCTGGCGCCCCGAATTCAATGTAAGCCAATCGATCGACAGCCAAACCCACATTGCGTCCATCACGATCACTTACCCAAAGCATGGTGGTTTTCGACTCAAATGCTGATTCCAAATCAGTTTTGAGTTGTTCTGCATCGTCATCATTGACTTCAAACGTCAACTCTCGTGCAACGTTCACCATGCCGATTCTGATTTCCACGGGACAACCTTTTCTCAAAATTCTGCGGTTCAGACCTCATTGACCATGGGTATCGCAGCTTGCAAAATAGCGTAGGCCGTGGGCGCCTCTCTCCCACCTTCTGGCTCACATTCAGGAAGAGCAAGATAGCTGCGAACAACCGACCTTGGTGCGGGCCCAGTCCGGTCGAAGAGCGTAGAACCGTTCATATTGTGGCTGTTCCTCGTAGGGCAGTCGCAACAAATCCAACAGTTCTTTGACCATCGAAGGATCACCGGCTTCGGCCTCTTCTATAGCTAGTTGCGCCATGTAGTTCCGGAGCACATATTTTGGATTGACTGCGTTCATAGCGGCGCTTACTTCAATCACGTTGTTTGCAAGTTCTCTGTGTCGAATAGACCACTTTTCAGCAAAATCGGCGAAAGACGCACGTTGGTCAGATGTCATGAGATCTGGTCGATAGACAGCATTCATCAGAGGTTCACAGCGCTCCATTTTGTTAACCGACGCCTCGAAATTAACTTTTGCCAGTTCTCTCCAAAACAACGTCATATCGGTTTCAACAGTCTGGAGAACCATGAGTGCTTCCTCAGCCAGGTCTCTATCTTTCTGGTCCTCTAGGTCTCTGAATCCAAGCTTCGATGCCATCATTTGTGACCAGTTGGTTTCGAAACGTTGCGCGTAATTAGCTAGCGCCTCTTGAAGGGGCTCAACCGCTCCGACTAGCGGGTATAGAGCATTGGCCAACTGAACAAGGTTCCATTGGGCTACGGCAGGTTGGTTGCCGTAGCGGTAACGCCGATGTTGGGCATCTGTTGTGTTTGGGGTCCAATCTGGCTCGTAGTTGTCCAGCCAGCCGTAGGGTCCGTAATCGATAGTCAACCCCAAGATTGACATGTTGTCGGTGTTCATGACGCCGTGTACAAAGCCGACACGCAACCAGTCAGCGATCATGTCGGCGGTTAGTTCGCATACCTCTTTCAGCAGTGTTACGTAGCTGTCGGGACTGCCACTATCAATATTCGGGAATTGGGTCTGGATCACAAAATCGGCCAATTTTTTCAATGTAGCTTCATCACCTCGTGACGCAAATATTTCGAAATTTCCAAACCGAATAAATGAAGGGGCGACCCGGCATACGACGGCCCCAGGTTCGGGTGCCGGGTTTCCATCGTAAAGAACATCTCGCACCACAAGGTCTCCTGTTGTGACTAGCGACAACGCCCTTGTAGTGGGCACTCTCAGGTGGTGCATGGCTTCGCTACACAAAAACTCTCTTATAGAGGACCGAAGAACTGCGAGTCCATCAGCTGATCGTGAGTAGGGCGTGGGTCCAGCACCCTTTAGTTGGAGCATCTGGTGGTCGCCATTGACATCAATGACCTCACCCAAAGCTATTGCTCGGCCGTCTCCTAGCTGACCCGCCCAATTTCCGAACTGATGACCCCCGTAACATGCAGCGTGCGAGTCCATCCCTTCCAGTAAGCGATTACCCGAAAACACGTCGACAAACTCGGCGCTCTCAATGTCGTCTGCTCTGAGTCCTAGAAGTTCAGATACCTCGGGACTGACCGCGACTAACCGAGGAAACGACACCGACGTCGGTGAGACTCGGCTATAGCAGGCTTCAATCACTTGCCGGGGAACGGTTCCTCCAGAATCATCACCAGGAAGTGATGTTGTGAACCGATTATCGAACCGCAGTTCGTTGAGAGCTACCAAAGTTTTATCCTGACTCAAACAAGTTTCAGACCTTCGTTGTATCGGCGAGTGGGTAAGAACTCTTCAGTGAGTAGACGAGCCATTTCCAAAAATGCGATCGATGCCTCGTTGGAGGGATCGCTAACAACGATGGGCGATCCGACGTCGCCTCCTTCTCGAAGTTCAGTAACAAGCGGCACTTGACCTAACAACGGAACGTCGAGTTCCGTCGCTAGGGCTTCACCGCCACCGGATCCAAAGATGTCGTATCGCTTACCGTCGTCTCCTCTAAACCAACTCATGTTCTCGATCACACCTCGAACTTGCAGATTGACTTTTTCGGCCATGTAGGCCGCCCGTTGCGCCACTTTTTGTGCCGCGGGCTGTGGTGTAGTAACTACGAGCAGCTCTGATTTTGGCAGAAATTGTGAGATTGAAAGGGAGATGTCGCCGGTTCCTGGAGGCAGGTCGAGCAACAGGTAGTCAGGGTCATCCCAGTGCACGTCGGTGAGAAATTGCTCAAGTGCCTTGTGGAGCATGGGACCTCGCCAAATTACGGGTTGGTCTTCGCGAGCAAAAAAGCCCATCGAGATGCAACGAACTCCGTTGGCTTCAACGGGGATCACCATCTGATCAATAACAGTTGGAGGCCGGCTAACTCCAAGCATGCGTGGAATAGAAAATCCCCATACGTCGGCATCAATAACACCAGTGCGAAGACCACGCTGAGCCAAAGCAATCGCTAGGTTGGCAGTCACGCTCGATTTACCAACTCCGCCCTTACCGCTCGCCACAAGTATGACTCGGGTGCGATTACCGGGCTCCGCGAAGGAAACCAAGCGGCCTTCCGCGTGACCATGCGCTTGCTGAGTGCCACCGGTAGCGGATGGATCACCAATCAGCTGGCTTCGGATAGCTGCCTGTTCCGCATCATCCATGGTCGTAAATTCCACGGACACCGACTCAACTTCTTCAAAGTTGTTGACAGCTGCTTCAATAAGTTCTGACAGGACTTCTTTGACCGGCCAATCTTCTGTTGGTAGGGCCACTAATGCGTGAACGTTGTTCCCGGCAAGGGACACGCCACGAAGCATGCCCATAGTGTGGAGATCTCTGCCTAATTCGGGGTCAACTACTCGGCTAACCGCTTCGGTTAAGTCACTGTCAGAAATAGTCATCGTTAGAGTCTCGCACTGTCAGAAAGACGGAAGGGGATTTACGACCTGGAGTATCGGTAGAATCTAGTGCCGTGAATAGGCACTCACTCACTCCCGGTGACTTCTCAGCTGCTGTTGAATCGATAACGGCGTCTTTTGGGGACCCCACCCGGAGGGAAATCTACTGGACAATTAGAGACTCAGATGATGGTTTGACGGTCTCCGACATTGCGAAATCGGTAGGTCTGCATAACAACGTCGCGCGCCATCACCTTGACAAATTAGCCGCCGCTGGTCACCTAGTCGTCGATATTCAACGAGCGCCAAAGGCAGGACGGCCATCGAAGCGCTATCGCTCGGCTAAGTCCGAAATCGCTTTCGAATTTCCGGCCCGACACGACGATCTCATGGGTACTCTGCTGGGCAGAGCATTAGCGCTTCTTCCTCCCCAAGAAGCTGAAGGGCTTGCCGAGGAAGTGGGTCATGAATATGGCCTTCAGTTAGCGGCAGAAATGGCTCCTGGCGATGCACACCGTTCACTTCAGTCAGCAGTTGCAACAGTTGCGGAAACCCTAACTTCCCACGGGTTCGCGGCTCACAGCGAAGGTGCGGAAGGACAACTTAGGATCGTGTCAGAACATTGTCCGTTCGGTCAGGCAGCCATTGATCATCCGGTTCTTTGCGCAATAGATCGAGGTCTCGTAAGGGGAATGCTGGCCGGCTTATACGGAGAGACCGCGCCAGAGTTAGCCGGTTCCTTTGCAACAGGCCAGGCTGTTTGCACCACTTTGGTCTAGCTAGTCAATTTGCTGTTACTCAGGCTTCGAAGCAATTTCAACTCTCATCTCATCGATAATTCGCTCAAGTTGTGCTTGCATCGCTTGAGGCGGCGAGCGATTGAGGGCTTCTTGATACATTTCAATTGCGAGAGGAAGGTCACGTTGAAGTTCTCGCGCTACGAATCCTCGAAAGATATAAGCGTCAAAGTTCTCCGGTTTTAAGGCCACAGCTTCATCAAGATTTCGAATTCCTTCATCTCGAACCTCTGGGTCATCAACCCGAACCAAGATCCAGCCGCGCAACGTCAGAGCCTCAATATGTTGCGGTTCGACCCGCAGAACTTGGTCGAGTTGCCGGACCGCAGAAAGGGGATCCGCTGACCTTTCGTGAAGTCGCGCCGATAGCACTAGCGCTTCCTGCATGTCCGGCGCGTCTCGAAGTACTTCTTCGACGACCTCGCGAGCCCTTTCAAGGTCATCAGCAAAGAATAAATTTTGCGCATCTGCCAATCGGCTTCTTGGGGAACTTTCAATGTTGCCCGAGATCGGATCACCAGGCGCCCTTAATCCTGAGAATTGAGCGACAGCTACTCCAGCAATTACAGCGGTTACCCCTATAGCCAGCAACCACCAGAAGCGGCTTTGAGATCGATTGACCGTTGCAGTTTCGCCTTTACGAGCTCGGGCCACCGTTGCTAGTCGACGCATGTAATCGTCGCGGAGGGTTTCGTACTCTTTGTCAGTTAGATCTCCATTGGCGTATTCATCTTCCAAGTCGTCAAGGGAACGCAATAGAAATTCTTGTTCTTCTATCAGCCTCTTATCGTTCAAAGCCTGGGCTCTTGAAGTGCTCAATTTTTCTCCCGGAGCGCACGCGCAATTCGAAGATCCTCCTCAGATACTTCTAGCTCTCGTCCAGCCCGCCAACGAACAAACGCGAACACAAGTGCTCCAACCGATACAACGGCCACGAAGACTGGCACCATCCAGACCAACGATGCGACCCCAGTGCGTGGGGGGATGGCATTGACATCTGCGCCATATTGCCTGGCCATCCATGCACGAATCTCTTCGTCGGAGCGACCTTGTTCCACAAGTTCATCAACTTGAGCTCGTATCGCGGCTGCTACGGGTGCATTTGATTCCAGTACGTTCTGTCCATCACATATCGGGCACAGGATCGTCGCTTTGATTTCGTAAGCGCGCTCGGCTTCTGTAGCCGGGGGATCTTCTGCGATAGCTGCTACCAGAAGCGACCCTAATGCAACGGTCACCACACAAAGCCACGAAAGCCAGAGTCGAATTTTCATGAAGCTAGGTTTTCTAGCTGTAAATCATTTACGACCCGATCTACCTCATCTGCGGTGATTTGCCCCTGCCACCGCGCTACAACCGTGCCACCGGGCGCAACTAAGAAAGATTCCGGAGGACGCAGGACGCTGAAGGCAACCGCCCAAGTTGCGTCGCTATCTACCAAGACGGGCCAATCTCCTCCATATTCATCAAAAAAGGTCCGGGCATCCTCTTCGGTATCACCAAACGGCACGCTGACAACAACTCCATCGGCCCTGCGACGTTGCCGCCATTCAGCTAATTCAGGATGTTCGCGTTGGCAAGGCACACACCACGAAGCAAAGAAGTTCACCAGGACCCACTTTGAGGAGTAGTCATCGACATCGAATACCTGACCGTTTAACCCCACCCCCGCAATTGGAGGTACCAGTTTGCCTATCAGTGGACTGTTCGAGGCCGACCCGCTCCCGCTTTGCCTCGTAGCTAGCACCAACACAAATGCCACTAGCAAAAATGCGGCGCACGCACTCACTAGGCGAACGGTCAAAGATTTCCACTCCATCACGCAAAAATATCTTCCATTTCAGAGTGACTGTTCCGTCGCCCCGGGAGGATTGCCAACACCGTGCCAGCGGCTATTACAAAACCCCCCACCCAAATCCATCCCACCAACGGTTCCACTAAGACCCTCACAACGACCACGTCACTGTTCTCCTCTGGGATAGCAACAAGACTTAAATAGACGTCATCAACCAGGCTCGTAGCTACCGACGGGGTCGCTATAGGTCGGCCAAACGTCGGATATTGGGTAATAGCTGGAGCATAAAAACCTCTGCCTTCCACCTCAATTTGTGCCCGAACCACACGGTTGGGGCCATCCATTTCATCGGTTAGCTGCACAAAACGTATTTGATGACCAGCCACTGACCCGACTTCTCCCGGCCGAAGCTGAAATTCACCTTCTTCGCTAAACGACGTGCTCGCAATAAACCCGAACGCAAGCAAACTCACCCCAATATGCGCCACCATGCCACCGCCAGACCTACCCGTGGCAGCTCGCCAGCCCTGTCTACGGGCCGTTAACGCCAGATGACGGACAGCTGAACCGATAACAAAACCACCAAGACCAATGCCTAGAACCGGACCGAGACCCTCGGCTCCGAGCCATACAGCCGCAGCCATCGTCAACGCACCAAGCGCAGCCGGTCCCAGTGCACGAGTTCCGAGCAACTGACCACTTGTTGATCGCCAAGTGAGCAATGGTGCAACACCCATGACCAAAAGAAGCGCTACACCCAACGGCAACAACATTCGGTCGAAATAAGGTCGACCAACCGCTAGCTGATCGTTGTTAATTGCCTCAACTATCAGAGGAAAGACGGTGCCTAACAAAATAACGAATGCAAAAAGCGTGAAAAGTAAATTGTTAGCCAGAAAGGCACCCTCACGAGACACCGGCGAGTCAATGGACCCGGGAGATCGAAGTTGGTCGCCGCGCCACCCCACTAACGCTACCGACAGAACCAAAATGGCTGCGAAAAGACCCAGCAGCAGCGGACCTAAGCTGGAAGCACTGAATTCGTGGACCGAGTCAATGACTCCGGAGCGAGTCAAAAAAGTACCAAAAATTGTAAGCGCAAATGTTGCTAGAAGAAGAGACAAATTCCAAACTCGCAGCATTCCTCGACGTTCCTGCACTATCACCGAGTGCAGGAACGCCGTCCCAGTCAGCCACGGGAGCAACGACGCATTTTCAACCGGATCCCAAGCCCAGTAGCCGCCCCAACCCAAAACCTCATACGACCACCACGCCCCGAGGAGAATTCCAACCGTCAAACTCCCCCAAGCGATGAGAGTCCAAACGCGCGTTGTGACTAACCAACCTTCCCCAAGGCGACCAGTGATCAAGGCTGCAACCGCGAATCCAAAGGGAACAGTGAATCCGACATACCCCAGATAGAGCATCACCGGGTGAATGGCCATTAAAGGATGATTTCTGAGCAACGGATTCAGACCGTCGCCATCTGGCGGCGCTACAAGCAAAGTGCCGAAGGGATCAGCTGGGCCAGCTAACAACCCGAAAAAGAACACACACACCGCGAGCATGGTGAGAAGAGCCCAGGCCACGAGACGGTCTTCGATACGGCGGCGAAAAGAGGCTGTAACCGCGGCTACATAACCGGAAAGCACCAAAGCCCACAAAAGCAATGAACCTTCAAGTGCGCCCCACAGAGTTGCGACCTTGTAGAGCCAAGGCGTCGCACGTGTCGAATTGGCTGCTACGTACTGCATAGAGAAGTCGTCTCTTAGGAGTCCGATTTCCATTGCCAAGACGGCTAGAACGCATCCCGCCGTCATTGCACCCACCCACCAAAAGACTCTCAGGTGATGTTCACGGCGTCGAAAGGACAATGCCATCACCAGAGTTACTGCGCCACCGATTGCTCCAACGAGACCGATGCCAACGCCCACGGTGCCAAGGAACGCAGTCACGAACTGTCTACCGGAACCTCGAACAAACAGTCGTCAAGAAAGCCCAGGGGTGGTTTCTCACTCACTCGACCCTCATTGGCTGAAGCGTATTCATTGGTGTGTTTAACCAACATGCGATCACTTCGGAAATAATGACTATCTGCGCCGGCGACAGTCTTACTTTCACCCTCAACCCAACGGCCTTCTAAGACCACCGGAATCCATGGAGATTTAAACAATTCGGGCGGATCACCGGTGTGACGGACCGCCGCGACCGCGCACTCATGGACAATTTGAAAAGTTGTAACTCCAGCTTCACCTCGCACTGACGATGGAATTACTCGTCCCTGGATTCGAAATCGACTACTACCCAACTCGACGCGCTGGTCAATTGCTTCGTCTACGTTTCGGAAAAACAATGTTGCATTGCGAAGCCCTTGGGCAGTGACAAAACCCAGTGCGACAATTAGCAAGACAGCGATAACCAAGATTGCCCATCGGCGACGCCGGTGAATTACTCGACGAACATCTCCGGTTTCTTCGATTTCGTGTCGGGGCGTTAAGTCCATGACTAGGTATCCGGAGACAGATCAGACTCTTGTTCTAACCCGCTGGGTTGCGCTTCACCGATACCAAGTTCTCGCCCGATACTTCGACCACGACTCACAACCCAGAGGCTGTAGGTAACGATCACGACAAACGTTAGTCCCCAACCTGTTGCAACCGTCGCTACTTCGCTCACGACACTTCTCCATCTGCGGCGCTGTCAGCCGATCTCTCATGACGACGAGAAGAAATCAACATTTTCAAGTTCTCTTCATCCCGTAATTCCTCTAAACGAATCACTCGGTAACGATGAATAATGAGCCACGCACCAACAATTGTCACCGTTAGCGCGGAATACAAAAGGGTCCAATACATTTCCCCGGTGATCTCTGGCCTGCGTCCTACGCTCAGACTCGCCTTTTGGTGGAGGGTCCGCCACCAATCAACCGAGTAATGCACGATCGGTACGTTGACAAATGAGATGAGCGCCATAACAGCGGCACGGCGCCCGCGAACTATCGGATCAGCCGGCAATCTTCTAAGTGCTAAATACCCCAAATAAGTGACGAAGAGCAGAACCGTAGTCGTGAGTCGAGCATCCCACTGCCAATACGTTCCCCATGTCACCTTGCCCCAAAGCATTCCAGTAATCAGCGTCAATCCCGTAAATACAACACCAACCTCGGCAGCGGAACCAGCGACGCGGTCATAGTGTCGGCCCCCATCCTCTCTGCGTCTACTTCGGACTAAGAACAGCAAACTCGAGACAGAAGTTAGAACGAAAGATCCGTACGCGATCCAAATGGAGGGGACGTGCAAGTAGAGCATCCGCACGGCTTCACCCTGGACGACATCAGGTGGGGATATAAATAGCCCCAATACAACCATGAACACAACCGCAGCAATCCCCAATATGCCAAGGACGCGGGTCAACGGCGTCGCGGTCATCTTGCTGTCATCGGTCCTCTCAGCCATTATCAGCTCTCCTCCAACAAGAATCCGAACGCTGCTAGTCCAACCGCTGTGTGCACCGCAGCAATAACAAACATCAAA
>DJZU01000004.1:0-5738 GCA_002448715.1 Candidatus Neomicrothrix sp. UBA6944
CCCTGAACAAGGAATTTCTCCACACCTCCAGTATGTTCATCGAAGCGGCCAAGGACACATCACTATCGTGACTCATTTAGAAATTACTCACCTTGTCGACGATGAAGGGCTAAGGCGCGTCCGTTCTCCTAGAACCGATTTGGTCCTTGAGGAAGAGGTTGAACAAGATTTATTTGTCTTGGTGGACGGGCCGTTCGAGTTCTATGAGAGATCTCTCATCGTGGACTCCGCAGCGACTGGTCACACTGTTACCGAAAGGATCGACTACCGATTGTCTATCCCGTGGTTCGGGTTTTTGTTTCGTTTACCGGTGCGTCATGCCCTCCGAAATCGGCGAGACAAATCGCAGATGCCTTTTTGGGCGCCGCCAGACCATATGGGTATGCGAGCAACCCACATTTTCGCGACGTTATGTGCAATTGCCGTACTTTCTGGATTTTTGTCGAACGCTCCCGCCGAAACACATACATACGCTGCTGATGAGTTCGCCGTTGACCAGTTAAGCCAAGGTTTACTCGGTGCTCTTATTCGAGTCGGTACTTTGCTCGCCATCGGGTTTGCTATTTTGGCAGACCGGCATGGTCGAAAGAAGTTGTTGACTTTAGCTATTGGCTTCGGGATTGTATTTTCTTGCGCCTCTGCGTTAGCGCCTTCAATTGAAAGCTTCGCCGCCTGCTTAGTGGTAGTTAGAACTTCTAATGCGACCCTTGCTGCGCTGATCGTCGTTTTCGCGTTAGAAGAACTACCTTCCGGAAGTCGGGCTTGGGGCCTTTCGGTTCTCGGTCTTTCTGCAGCTTTAGGAGCAGGGATCGTCGTATGGTCGCAACCAATCGCTGGTGTCGCTGAGTGGTCTTGGCGTCTCATATTCATGATTCCTGTGTTGATGACACCTCTAGTCGTGGGCGCCGTTCGTCGATTGCCGGAGAGCCGTCGGTTCGTTGAACACAAGACGGGTCTGAGGTTGCGGAGTTACTGGAAACGTCTCGCGCTGTTGGGTGGTACATATTTTTTATTGGGCCTGTTTCTTTCACCTATCGATTGGTTTAGAAACGAATATCTGCGCGACGAACACGGATTTAGTGCCCTGCAAGTCACCCTTTTCGTCATTACTACAGCAACACCTGGTGGGATTGGCTTGTACATGGCAGGGCGAATAGCAGATTTGCGCGGTAGAAGAATTGTTGTGATCACTGCCGCCGTGTTTGGCCTTGGGTTGACCACTGTCTTCTTCAATTCGTCGGGACTTTGGCTATGGCCCCTTGCTTTCACAGCTATCACCCTTGCCAGTGGCCTTTTGCCTGCTCTTGGGGTGTACAGAGGGGAGATGTTTCCTACGGCCGTTAGAGCTCGCGCTGCGACAATTGCCGGAGCAATAGGAGTCGTTGGAGGCTCGATTGGGATCGTGGCTGCCGGGTGGATGCGTGTCCGTTGGGGTTCTTTCGGGCCGGCGATGACGATTCTGTGGGTAGGCCCTTTGGCGGCTACTGTCGTAGTTTGGAAAAAATTTTACGAGGGAACCCGGCGTGAGTTAGAGGCTCTTAACCCTGAGGATCAAAAGATCTAAATTGCCATGGCGTGATTTTCTACGAAAAGGTAGACACCCAAGTAGTCGCGACATTCACAATTGAGCCAATATGGGCTTTGCTTGAAGGATCATGGCGTCCGCCTTCTAAAAATTGCATCGTAACTTTCCCTTTTATAGCTTTCACTTGTTGCTTGAACTCTTTCGGGGATCCAAACGGGTCATTATTTCCTGAAATGAAGAGTGTTGGCGATTCAATATTTCCAAAGTGTTCTACGCGCAGTTTTTCCCGATTAGTTGGGGGATGAAGGGGGTAACTGAGAAGCAGTAAACCGGCTGCTGGCATGCCCTCGGCTGCAGCCATAGAGCAGATTCGGCCTCCCATAGAGCGTCCTCCGAAGACCACAGCCCTTGGGTCGCACCCTAATTTACGGATCAACCCTTCATAATCTTCGAGTAATTCGCTGACCAGCTTTGGTGCTCGTGGAGGAGGACGACGTCCTTCGCTGCCGTAGGAAAATTGGTGTCTAAGTACAGGCAAAGGAGATAAAGCTTCTTCTAACGCTATAAGAGTCGTGTGATCTGTAGTTCCGCCGGCTCCCGGCATCAGTATCAATCCTTCAATAGCCGGCATAGGAACTCCTCATCCGGGCAGAATAGGGGTCTTAGCTGCGGAAAGGCGCCATATAAATGACGACTGATGAGTTTGGGAATGGGACGGTGTTGACCGATGTCCGTGATGGAGTCGGCCTTATCACTCTGAATCGTCCAGAGGTGAGGAATGCCTTAAGTAGCGAACTGCTTGGGGCGCTACCGCCGGCGATTCGTTCGCTTGAGGGAAGTTCAGATGTTGATGTACTAGTTCTAACCGGTAGCGACCCAGCGTTTTGCGCCGGTCTTGATTTGAGAGAATTGGGGGATTCTGGAGGAAATATCGACCCGGACTCACAGTCCGAACCCAAAGGACCTTTTCCTGACCGGTCTAAACCCTTGATTGGAGCCGTGAACGGCGTGGCTGTGACTGGAGGGCTCGAGCTAGCACTCGCGTGCGATTTTCTCATAGCGTCGAATCGCTCAAGCTTCGCCGATACTCATGCTCGGGTAGGAGTGATGCCGGGTTGGGGGCTAAGCGTTCTGTTGCCTCAGGCAATCGGAGTTCGGCGAGCGCGAGAAATGAGTCTCACTGGAAACTATATCGATGCCGATACCGCCGAAAAATGGGGTTTGGTAAACCGTGTAGTGCCGCACGAAGCCCTGTTGGAAACTGTGTACGCGCTGGCGAGCGACATTCGCTCAAATGATCAAGTTGGGGTGCGGCAGATGCTTGAGACTTATTCTCGGACGGCGGAGACAACCGTCGCCGAGGGGTGGGAGATTGAAGCGTCGATGGGTAGCGAGTGGCTCAAAGACACCGAGTTTAAACCTGAGAAAGTGGCAGAACGTAGGGCGGATATACAAAGTCGCGGCCGAACCCAACAGAATCCCTAACCTATGTGCTTCGGTCACCGATCATCTGCACTATGCGTCCTGCGATTTCTAAGCTGGCAGTGGCAGCGGGGCTAGGTGCATTGAGGACATGCAAACTATTTTTTGACTGAGTGATTAAAAAATCATCTGCTAATCCTCCGTGCGAGTCCATTGCCTGGGCTCGAACGCCAGCCGGACTTGCTTCGAGGTCTTCGGAGCGAACGTCGGGAACTAGTCGTTGCAGGGCCCGCACAAAAGCAGTTTTGTTAATCGATCGCCATACTTCCCCTGCCCCTGTGCGCCAGTACTTACGCGCTAGTTTCCACAAACCTCGATTGGTTAGATGCTCAACGATTTGGCTGGCATGGATATCTCTCCATCTGTAACCCTCCCGAGCAAGAGCTAGTACCGCGTTGGGTCCGGCATGGACGGATCCATCGATCATGCGAGTTAGGTGAACTCCCAGGAATGGGAAGCTCGGATCCGGTACGGGGTAGATCAAACCTCTAACTAGGTGTCGACGTTCAGGTATAAGTTCGAAATATTCTCCGCGGAAGGGGACTATTCGGTTTCCTTCTGACGCGGCAGCCATCTCGGCGACCTGGTCACTTCTAAGACCGGCACAATTGACGACTAGGCCGGCGAGAATCTCGCCACTAGAAGTAGTTACGCGGACTCCCTCGACCGAGTCGTTCAGGGAAAGCAAATTTGTGTCGTATGTAACTTTGCCTCCCATTGATTTTATTTCAGCACTTAGTGCATCACACACCGCTGAGTACGAAACAATTCCAGTTGAAGGAACATGCAGGGCTTCAATCCCCGCGCAGTGGGGTTCGATTTCCCGTAGTCGATTTTTATTGATCAGTTCGGCTTCGAGCCCATTTTGAGCAGCTCGTCTTCCAAGCGCACGGAGGCGTTCTGTCTCGTCACTATTGATAGCGACTATGACCTTGCCGCAAACTTCGTAGTCAATACCGCGTTCCTCACAAAAGGCCACCATCGTGGTTCGACCGGTTACCGCCAGTTGCGCCTTCATTGATCCTGGGGTGTAATAAATTCCGGAGTGAAGCACACCAGAGTTTCGTCCTGTCTGGTGATAGGCCGGTCCAGATTCACGCTCAACAACCACTACCGAGTTTCCTGGATGATCAGCAAGGTAACGATGCGCCGTAGCTAAGCCGACAATACCTGCGCCGACAATAACTAGATCCACAGGTTCAGAACTCATCAACTATGCGCTCCTACGGTCGAGAAGAATGTTGCGCGCAGCTGTTAAAGATTCAATACGGCTGCCCGCTTCCTCTTTGGAGCCTCCATGATCTGGGTGCGCGCTACGCAGGAGGTGTCTAAATGTGCGACGTATTTGTCGCGAGTCCGGGAGATTGTCTCTTTCTTGCTGAGAAAAACCCAGGACTCCCAGAGCCCAAACGATCGGGTCTATGTCTTGGCTGTGCCCCCAGCTCCCTTGCGGCGCGTCGCCAGCAAGGTACCTGAGTAAGTCATCATGGTCGTGTCCTCGCCAACGTCTAGCAGAACGCAACAGAGTTAATAGAGCGCTCCGAATTTCTCCTGGCTGATCAGCAGCCCTGTAAAGAGCTGCCAAGATGTGTGGTTCCGGGCGATCGCTCGGCGCTATCTCTAAGGAAATTCGACCGCCTTCCGTGCTTAAAAGCTGATGAGTTGAACGCGTTAATCCGATGCGATCCTGTTGCAAACGGTGACGCAGTCGGGGTTGGGGAACTCGTGCACCGGCTTCAAGCAGGTTCAAAAGGGCGGTCAAGTCGTTGTTCTCTTCGTCTCCCAGCTGTTGAGCGTGCACGGCGACAACCGCTGCGAGCAACAAGCCACCAGAGCCCGGTTTAGGGTCGAACTTAAGTTGGTCTTCACCCAGCGCCACGCGACGAGTGGGTACCGCTGGCCGAGAATGCCAGACGTTGAGCTCAGCCAAGATCACGTCATGGACGCTACTAGGCGATGTCCCAACTGACTCATCCTTATTGCGCCTGAGGGGCTAGGGTCAGTTTCCATGGCTGATTCACATTCTGGACGTCCTGATCGAAACCTCGCGCTTGAGCTAGTTCGCACCACCGAGGCTGCTGCATTGGCAGCTGCTAGGTGGATGGGTAGAGGTGACAAAGAAGGAGCAGATGGCGCTGCGGTCGACGCTATGCGCATCATCTTGGGCTCAGTCCCAATGGACGGTTTCGTAGTTATCGGAGAGGGCGAGAAAGACGAAGCTCCGATGCTCTACAACGGAGAGTCCATTGGCGATGGGACTGGCGCTAAGACCGACATAGCGGTCGATCCGATTGACGGAACGACACTAACTTCACTCGGACGCGGCAACGCAATTTCAGTTATCGCCGTTGCTCCTCGGGGGACCATGTTTGACCCTGGTCCTTGCGTCTATATGGAAAAGATTGCCGTCGGTCCACAGTCGAAAGGTTTAGTGTCGATCGACAAAAGTCCCACTGAAAATCTGGAAGCTATAGCTGAAGCGACTGGCAGGGGTATTAGGGACTTGACCGCCGTCATCTTGGATCGCGATCGCCACGCGGAGTTAATAGATGAAGTTCGACAGAGTGGAGCTCGAATTCGGCTTATTCCTGATGGCGATGTGGCGGGGGCTATCGCTACAGCTACGAGCGATGGAGCAGATGTGCTCTTCGGCATAGGTGGAACCCCAGAAGGGGTCATTTCTGCTGCCGCGCTGAAATGTCTAGGGGGAGAAATGCAAGGCAGGCTCTGG
>DJZU01000004.1:6031-8299 GCA_002448715.1 Candidatus Neomicrothrix sp. UBA6944
GGAGAAATGCAAGGCAGGCTCTGGCCACGGAACGGGACTGAACGTCAGGCCGCCATCGACGCAGGCTACGACCTTGACCGCGTTCTCGACACCGATGACCTCGTTCGATCGGATGATGTGTTTTTCGCTGCCACAGGCATTACTGATGGCGAATTGTTGCGAGGCGTTAGATTCACGGCGGAAGGCGCGGTGTCAGACTCCCTAGTGATGAGATCCAAAAGCGGGACAGTGCGTCGCATCGAAGCGACTCACAACATCGACAAACTGAGCGAGTTCTCTTCAGTGGATTTCACGTAACAACTTTCGCCTTTAAGAATCGAAGCAGGTCCTTCCTCCCTTCGCCTCTATGCTCACTCTTATGGTCCAAGCGAATGATTTAGAAGAGGGCACAATCCAGCGACTGGACTTCGACAAAATCGGAGGGGTGGGACGCGAAGGGCACCAGGTCCTTCCTGTAGTCCTTCAAGAGGTTGAGTCGGGAGAAGTTTTGTTTGTGGGCTACGCAAACGAAGAGGCGCTACGCATGACGCTCGAAATCAAAAGCGCAGTGCTGTATTCCACTTCCCGAAATGAAATTTGGCATAAGGGCGCAACGTCAGGAGACACCCTCTCCTTAGTCGATGTTCGCGTGAACTGCGAACAGAACTCGCTTCTGTACCGCGTCAGGCGGGATGGGCGAGGAGCCTGCCATACCACGGGAACTGACGGCTCCACTCGAAGCGGTTGCTATTACCGATCGCTGACAACTATCGGTGATCTTGTATTCCTCGAATGAGTGGTGCGCCTACTGTGACTTAGCTCGGGCAGAAAGTTAGTTCCCGCTAGATACTTGTATGCGAGTTTCCGCCCATTTCTTAGCAGTCGCAGCGTCGGCGTCCTCCCCATCCGCTGCGAGCGCTTGATCAGCTGCCTGAAGGTCAGCCTGGGCTTCTTCGACGTCGATATCTTCCGCAGCCACAGCGTCGTCACTCAAAATGGTGACGGCATTGGAGCTGACTTCCACAAATCCGCCATTGATAGCTAGCGATACAACACCATCGGCAGCCCAAAGCTGTGTCTGACCGACATCCAACGCCCCTATGAACGGAGCGTGATTGTCGAGAAAAGCGATGTCGCCATCAACCGTGCGCGTGACCACTTGCGAGCATTCTCCGGAGAAAAGTACTGCTTCGGGGGAGACGAGTTCGACCTGCATAAATCAGCTTCTCTTACCAATCAAGACTGCTCGAGTTCACGAGCTTTGGCCATGGCTGATTCGGCATTACCGACGTTCAGAAAGGCTTGTTCGGGTAGATGGTCGAGCTCACCGTTGCAAAGCATTTCAAACGACTCGATTGTTTCCTCAATAGGTACGAAAATCCCAGGCATTCCGGTGAAGACTTCAGCGACAAAGAACGGCTGAGACAGGAAGCGCTGAATCTTGCGGGCCCTATCCACCGTGATTCTGTCTTCTTCGGATAGCTCGTCAAGACCGAGAATGGCGATGATGTCTTGCAGCTCTTTATATCTCTGCAAGATCTCTTGGACCCGGCGAGCTACGCCGTAGTGTCGGTCACCCACAACTTCGGGGGTGAGGATCGTCGAGGTGGAAGCAAGCGGGTCGACCGCTGGATAGATGCCTAGAGAAGCAATTTGGCGACTCAATTCCGTGGTCGCATCCAGGTGGGTAAATGTGGTGAAGGGGGCCGGGTCGGTGTAGTCGTCAGCCGGCACATATACGGCTTGGAGAGAAGTAATCGAGTGACCTGAGGTAGATGTAATCCTCTCCTGTAGTTCACCCATTTCGTCTGCCAGGTTGGGCTGGTAACCCACCGCTGACGGCATCCGACCAAGCAAAGTCGACACCTCAGACCCCGCTTGCACAAAGCGGAAAATATTGTCCACGAACAACAGAACTTCCTGCCCTTGTACATCGCGGAAATATTCCGCCATGGTTAGGGCCGAAAGTGCGACACGTAGGCGAACCCCGGGAGGTTCATCCATTTGTCCAAAGACCAGGGCGGTCTTTTCAAGCACGCCTGACTCTTCCATCTCCAGGTATAGGTCAGTACCTTCACGCGTGCGTTCTCCTACACCCGCGAACACCGAGACTCCGCCGTGCTGTGAGGCAACCCGGTTGATCATCTCAGTAATAAGAACTGTTTTGCCTACACCAGCTCCCCCGAATAATCCGATTTTCCCACCTTCCAAATATGGTTCTAAAAGGTCAATGACCTTAATACCCGATTCGAAAAGCTTTGCTTTGGGTTCCAGGGTGTCGAAGTCGGG
>DJZU01000119.1 GCA_002448715.1 Candidatus Neomicrothrix sp. UBA6944
GAGTTGCGGGAGGACCGTGTTTTCATATCCGACGACACCGTCAAAGAGAGGCTCACCAGCGGATATCAACGCAACAGCGTTTTGTCGCATTTCTTCTTTGACTGGACGAGATACCCATCCCGATTTCTTGAGTTCCCCAACATTCTTTGGCTGTGTCATGGCCGCACCCTAACCGCCAAGTCGCCCTTTAGGTCGCTGAGCCCACTACGGTCAGCGAGATAGTGAGCAGGCTCGAAGACACAGAACGAAGTATTTCGCTGTCAGGCGCTTGGAAGGCCCTGGCAGGTGAAGACGCTGCACGTCGCCATATCGGTGATGTAGACCTCGATGACAACGGTTGGGTTGACATTGAGGTACCCGGCCTATGGCGCAGTCACAACATGCTCTCAGCCTCGGAATCAGTGTTGTACCGCCGACATTTCAATCTTGATCCGCTACCTGAAGGCGACAGACGCTGGCTCGCCATAGACGGGCTTTGTTATCAGGGAGATATCTGGCTCAATGGTGCTTATCTAGGAGACACAGAGGGTTATTTCGTTGAGCACAGCTTCGAAATATCCGACGTGACATCTGGCACCAGCGAGCATCTTTTAGCGATTGAGGCCAACTGCTTGAACCCTTCGGACCGAACTGAGAAACGCAACATCACAGGTGTGTTGCAACACTCCGACGCTTTAGATCATGACTTGAACCCGGGAGGTCTTTGGAGAGACGTACGAATTGAGCAAAGCGGTCCGGTCAGAATCGATGATCTCAGGGTGTTGGTGCTTGAGGCCGACAATGACCGAGCAATTATCAAGCTTGGGGCGACCCTAGATAGCGCGGTGACAGCGACCGTTGAAGTCGTGACTGCTGTAAGCCACGGGGAACGAATTGAACATCAGCAGGAACTGGTAGTAGCCCGTGGTCGAAACGAAATCGAATGGCATGTCGCAGTCGAAGAACCTGAGCTGTGGTGGCCTTTCGCTTTGGGAGAACAGCCGCTGTACAACACCGAGGTAACGGTCGTGGTCGGAGGGACGCTGAGCGATAGAAAATATCGCCGTATAGGGCTTCGGAGTTTCGAACTTCGCAATTGGATTGCTTCAGTCAATGGTGAACGTATCTATCTGAAAGGATCCAACTTTGGACCTTGTGGCAGCGATCTCTCACAGGTCTCCGAAGGCGACTATCGGCGTGATCTCGTGCTCGCTAAGAACGCGAACCTGAATTTGATTCGTGTGCACGGTCACGTTGCTCACCCCTACCTGTACCAGCAGGCCGACGAGCTTGGAATCCTGATCTTTCAAGATTTTCCACTTCAGTGGGGGTACTCGCGTGCAATTCGAAACCAAGCGACGCGGCAAGCAACTGCGCTGGTGCACCAATTCGGGCATCATCCTTCAATCGTTCTGTGGAACGCTCACAATGAGCCATTTCCTTACAGCCGCGAACCCGGACAACCCAAAGACGAAGTGGGCGGCTCCACATTTGGGGCCTTGACATCGATCAATCATCAAGTGCCGTCCTGGAATCGTTCCATTCTTGACCGCGCAGTCAAACGATCTTTGGAAAAAGCGGATGTGACAAGGCCTTCTATCGCCCACTCCGGTGTTGCTCCCCACTTTCCTCAGCTCGACGGAACCGACTCCCATCTTTGGTTTGGATGGGAACACGGAGAAATATCGGATCTCAATGTTCTGGCTTCACGGATCCCACGGTTACTTCGTTTCGTCTCAGAATTCGGTGCTCAAGCTCTACCTATAGATGCGGAGATCGCTGAAGCTTGCGGCGCTAGCAATTTCCCTGACATCAATACTGAGGTTTTAGCTACCAAATTCGGGGCGCAGCTGCACCTGTTGGAGCAACACACACCTATTAACGCAGCTGGCAGTTGGGATGACTGGGTTCATCAAAGTCAGCTGCGTCAAGCAGAGGTATTGCGTCACACCATCGAAATGCTCAGAACTTTGAAATACAGGCCTACGGGGGGCTTTTGTCAATTCATGTTTGCTGATGCGCTCCCGTTCATCAGTTGCTCTGTCCTAGACCACCATCGACGCCCCAAGAAATCTTGGGATGCTCTCACCGCAGCAAATCGTCCGGTGATCGTTGTGGCGGATCTGCACAAAAACGCATTAACAGCCAAGCGATATGAGTGCGCGATACACGTGGTTTCAGATCTGAGAACCCATATTGGTTCTGCCGCCTTAACGATTGAATGGCAGGCTCCGGGAATGCCAACACAACGTTGGGTCTTCGCTGGGGACTTTGAACCCGACAGTGTGACCAAGGTGGCGGAACCGGTTTTGGTGGCAGACAGTCCCGGCACGGCCAGTCTGGCTCTGGAATTGAAGGGACCTGAGGTACACGCAGTCAACCTGTATCGAATAAAGGTTTGCTAACGAGTTCTGCATTCTTGCGCTCATGGAGATACGGTTTCTGGAGCACGTTTGTCCCACAGGAGGTTGGCCATGGCGGCCACGGCTACGAACCCCAAAGGTTCGACTCCGATCTTTCGGCGGAAATGGCAGTTGCCGTTCCCTTTGAACATCTACCAATCATCGGTTGGTCGCAAGTGGGTGATGGCATTAACCGGGATCGGTTTGCTGGGTTTCGTCATTGTGCACATGATCGGCAACTTCCATATTTACGAGGGGCCGGTCCAGCTTCACGAATATGCAGAGACTCTGAGGGGTCTCGGAGGCGGCCTATTCCCTAGAACGTTCTTGTTGTGGGTGTTGAGAATCGGGCTCGCCGGAATGTTCGTTTTGCATATCCACTCCGCTTACTCGTTAAAGGAGCGAAGCCGGAAAGCCAGTGACAAAGCAGACTTTGTAGGCGGAGAAAAAAAATATGGAAGCAAACGCGATTATGTAGCAGCCAATTACGCCAGTCGGACCATGCGTTGGACGGGACCAATTGTTCTGTTGTACCTACTGTTCCATTTGGCTGACTTGACGTGGGGTTGGTGGCTCGGCGACGACTACGTCCTCGGGGATCCGTACCACAACGTTGTCGCAAGCCTTTCAAGTTTGCCGGTCGCCATCATTTACGTCGTGGCAAATGTGGCACTAGCGATTCATATTTTCCATGGCACATGGAGTCTGTTTCAGAGTTTGGGGATCAACAATCCCAGATACAACGAGCTTCGCCGAACCCTGGCAAAGCTCGTTGCCGGGATAGTTTTGGTAGGCAATCTCAGCTTTCCGGTGTTAGTCACCGCAGGGCTTGTCGACGATGACAACAGAAAATGTGAGGTCGGTGACGTGGCCTGTTTAGAGCACGAAGCGGAGAAACATTAATGACAGTTCTCGACTCAAAAATTCCTGAGGGTCCAGTCGCGGACAAGTGGGAAAACCACAAGTTTTCCATGAAACTCGTGAACCCCAATAATAAGCGGCGTTTCGAAATCATCGTTGTGGGAACCGGGCTTGCCGGCGCGTCGGCAGCTGCTTCGCTCAGCGAACTCGGCTACCGCGTCAAAGTGTTCACCTTCCACGACTCACCGCGACGCGCTCATTCCATAGCGGCACAAGGCGGCATCAACGGTGCGAAGAACTACACGAACGACGGGGACTCCGTTCACCGACTCTTCTACGACACTGTCAAAGGCGGCGATTACAGAAGCCGCGAAGCAAATGTTCACCGTCTAGCTGAAGTCTCCGTCAACATCATCGACCAGGCGGCAGCTCAAGGGGTTCCGTTCGCTCGCGAGTATGGAGGTCTTTTAGACAACCGTTCTTTCGGCGGCGCACAAGTCAGCAGAACTTTCTACGCCCGAGGCCAAACAGGCCAACAACTGCTTCTTGGCGCATACCAGGCGTTGGCGAAACAAGTTGCGACGGGTGCGGTCGAATTACACACCAGAACCGAATTGCTTGACGTCGTGCTCAAAGACGGCAGAGCTTGCGGCATAGTTACCCGCGATTTAGTGAGCGGAGAAATCAGTAGTCACTCAGGCCACGCGGTGGTACTAGCAACTGGCGGATACGGAAACGTCTACTACCTCTCTACGAATGCGATGGCCTGCAACGTGACGGCGGCCTGGCGAGCTCACCGCAAAGGCGCGTTTTTCGCCAACCCCTGCTACACCCAAATTCATCCAACCTGCATACCGGCAAGCGACGAATTTCAATCCAAACTCACCTTGATGTCAGAGTCGTTGCGCAACGATGGACGAATTTGGGTACCGGATGCGTTCGACGATGGGCGTTCGCCGAACGAAATTCCCGATGGGGAACGGGATTACTATTTGGAACGCAAATACCCAGCTTTCGGCAACCTGGTACCTCGCGACGTTGCTTCGAGAAACGCAAAAACTGTCGTCGATCAGGGCAAAGGAGTTGGAACCTTGAAAAACGGTGTCTATCTAGACTTCGCTGCCGTTATCGAACGCGACGGTGAGGATGTCGTCCGGGCCAAATACGGCAATCTCTTCGACATGTACGCAAACATCACTGGGGAGAACCCTTATCAGGTTCCTATGCGCATCTATCCAGCGATTCACTACACCATGGGAGGTGTCTGGGTTGACTACAACCTGATGACCACCATTCCGGGCTGCTATTCGATCGGCGAAGCCAACTTCTCCGATCACGGCGCCAACCGATTGGGAGCCTCTGCACTTATGCAAGGCTTGGCAGACGGCTATTTTGTGCTCCCGTACACCATTGGTGATGACCTAGCTGGAAGACTCGGTGAGACCGTTGTCCCCACAGACGACCCTGTCTTCGTTGAGGCCGAAGCGGCAGTTCGCGGTCAAGTCGACCAATTCATGTCGATTGGCGGGACTCGTTCAGTCGATTGGTTCCACAGGGAGCTAGGCAAGATCGTGTGGGACTACATCGGCATGGAGAGAACTCAAGAAGGTCTCGAAAAAGCGCTCAGCGAAATTCCTGCCCTAGAGGAAGAATTCTGGAAGGACCTCCGCCTACCTGGGTCAACTGCAACGTTGAATTCAAGTCTGGAAAAAGCCGGCCGAGTAGCCGACTTCTTCGAGTTGGCGAAGCTCATGGCTCGCGACGCGTTAGACCGCGAGGAAAGTTGCGGCGGGCACTTCAGAGCAGAACACCAAACAGAAGAAGGTGAAGCGCAACGAGATGACGACAACTTCGCGCATGTTGCCGCATGGGAATGGAGCGGAGCAGATTCGGTTCAAACTCGCCACCAAGAAGAACTCGTGTTCGACAACGTCGCCCTCACCCAAAGGAGCTACAAGTGAGCAAAGAGCTCAACCTCACGCTCCAGGTTTGGCGGCAGGACGGCCCAGACGACTCCGGTCATTTCGAAACCTATAAAGCAGAAAAAATTAGCGAAGACATGTCGTTTCTCGAAATGTTGGACATCATCAATGAGGATCTCATCGAGAACGGACAAGTACCGATCGAGTTTGATCATGACTGTCGCGAAGGCATCTGCGGCACTTGCAGTCTGATGATCAACGGCCAAGCCCACGGTCACGCTAAAGCAACTACCACGTGTCAACTCCACATGCGCAAGTTCAACGACGGTGACACCATCGTGGTGGAACCCTTCAGAGCGCGCGCTTTTCCTGTGGTACGGGATTTGGTAGTAGATCGCAGTTCCTTTGATCGAATAATCGAAGCGGGCGGATTTATCTCGGTGAACACAGGTGCAGCCTCCGACGCGAACTTGACCCCGGTCCCCAAAGAAGCCGCAGACACGTCGTTTGACGCCGCGGCCTGCATCGGATGTGGAGCCTGCGTTGCCGCCTGTCCAAACTCGGCGGCTCAGCTGTTCACGTCAGCAAAATTGGCTCACTTAAACCTAATTCCACAAGGCCAATCTCAACGTTTCGAGCGCACCGAGAGCATGGTGGAGACAATGGAGTCGTTTTTCGGGTCGTGCACAAATCACGGTGAATGTCACGAAGCATGTCCGAAAGAAATCAGTCTGGATTTCATCGCTTTCATGAACCGCGATTACGTGAAAGCCAAGGTCAAGAACCGGAAACTTGCCGGGCAAAGATAACAGCACCTATTTCTGCTGATCCGCCCACCACACATCGAGTCGCTCTAGCGCCGCTGCTTCACCCAATGTTCCTTCGGAACGTTTGAGTTCTAGTAAGAATTTCATAGCTCGCCCCACATCGGGACCGGGTTGAATTCCGAGACGAGCGATCACTTGGTCTCCATCGATTTCTGGACGTTCTGCTTTGCGAGCATCCTCACGAGCAAGTTC
>DJZU01000058.1 GCA_002448715.1 Candidatus Neomicrothrix sp. UBA6944
GTCCATCGTCAACTCCTTTATTTCAAAGATCGAATCGCGCGACCTCGATGCCGCGTTGGAACATGTTTCTGAGGACTGTTACTACGACAACGTCCCTATTGGAGACATGACAGGCAAAAGCGACATGCACGAGTTCCTCAGCGGTTTACTGAAAGGCGAAGGTCCGGTGGAGTTCGAGGTAGTCCGTCAAACCTGCACCGGTAACACAGTGATGAATGAGCGACTTGATCGTTTCAATACAGCGAGCGGAAAAGAGATCGAGCTTCCAGTAATGGGGATCTTTGAAATCAATGAGGGTTTGATCACATTTTGGAGAGATTATTTCGATAACGGCATGTTTCTTCGACAGATAAAAGGTGACGGCTAAGATAGGCATTAACCAATATGAGCATTCAACCATGCTCATCAGATTGACGGGGGTGGACAGTGAGCACTACGACCGAATTCCATGATCCACGGGCTCAGCCAAAAGCGGTTGCTGAACCGTACGAAATTAGGGTTGACCTGGATAGACCGTTGACGATTGGACTTGTAGCCAACGGTTTCCCCGACAGTGTTCGTTTTTTGGACCACGTTGAAAAAACGCTTGCGCAAGCAGTTCCTTCGGCTTCATTCGTCCGGTACGACAAAGGCGATGCCTCTTCAGTCGTCGGCGGAAAAATGCTTGAAGACATCCAGGCTGAGTGTCAGGCAGTCGTAGCTGCGTACGGTCATTGAGGCAGCTGCACCTCTGGCACCGTGCGTGACAGCATTTCGATAGCTCGACTGGGAATTCCCGCTGTGGCACTCGTCACTGAAGAGTTTTGGCCTCAGGGTGATTTCTTTGCCACTTCTTCAGGGATGCCTGAAGTCCCTAGGGTGAAATTGCCTCATCCTGTCGCGGGCACTGGTGAAGACAAGATGGCTGAGGTCGCTTCGGACATAACACCGTCCATCGTTGAACTTCTTAGTTCCTGATTAGCGCGAATCATCCACGATGAGTTTGCTTGATGCAGCTTCAGAACACGACGCTCTAGAACTCCTGCACGATCTCGACTGCACGGATGGGTTACCTGTGGTGATCCCAACTGCAGACCGAGTAGCCCGAATGGTTCTTGCGACTGGCTACGAACCAGATCTGGTGCTCGGTGAAATGGGTCCGATGCATGGCGCGGCGACAGTTGACAAGGTAGCAACGGCTGCAGTTATGGCCGGATGCACTCCGGATCATGTTCCCGTTGTGGTCGCTGCAGTGAGGGCTATTTGCCAACCAGAATTTGATTTGACGGAAATGCAAGCAACGACGCATTGCACTGCGCCGCTAATGATTGTCTGTGGTCCCGCGCGCCATGCTTGTGGTGAGATCGCTTCGGGCTTTGGCGCACTGGGTCCTGGGCACCGGGCTAACGCATCTATTGGTCGCGCTCTACGTCTCGCGATGATCAACATTGGTGGCGCTCGCCCGGGTTCTTCCGACATGGCTTTGCACGGACATCCGGGCAAGTTCACTTACTGCATAGCCGAGGATGAGGAGAACAGTCCGTTCCCCGGACTACACACAACCCTCGGCTACGAACCCGAGCAAAGTGCCGTCGTTATTACCGGCGCGGAGGCACCTCACTCCACGTTCTTTACGGGTGATCGAGACGACCCGAACTCGGCGGAGAGCTTGCTGAATGTCATTGCGATGGTGATGGCCAACCCGGGGAGCAACAACGTCCATCTTCGTGAAGGTGCGATTACGGTAATTATGAATCCCGATCACACGGAAGTCATAAGAAGAGCTGGGTTGACCCGGGAAGACGTGCAGGAAGAACTTGCCAAACGGGCAACTATTTCGGTCGGCACTATGCGACGTATAAACCCGATGCTCTTTATGCAGGGGATAAACGCTGACGATAAGAGCCGGTTCAGCGACGCTGCAGATGAGGACCTAATTCATGTACTGAAAGATCCAAGCCGCATCCTTGTTCTCCAAGCAGGGGGAAGCGGTTTGTACACCATGGTTATGCCTTCATGGTGTGCTGGTCCCCACCGCAACGCCATCGTTCATTCTGAAATTGAGTTGGATCAAGCTTGCGAGATCCCGGGAATGACTCTGTAATCGAATCAAGATCGAAAGAAAGGAAGTGGTCGTGATGGAAGATCGGCCCCATGGTGGTCTTTGGTTTGAGGAACTAACTCCTGGGCTCGTTATACGTCACCGTTTGCGTCGAACTGTGACCGAAACTGACAACATCATGTTCACAACTATGACCATGAATCCGGCCGCTCTGCACCTCGACTTTGATTACGCCGAGAAGGAGACGCAGTTTGGTCGTCCGCTGGTGAATTCAATGTTTACTGCGGCATTAGTTGTAGGTATTTCTGTTCACGAAACTACTCACGGAACTACTGTCGCTAACCTGGGTTTCGAGGAAATGAATTTTCCGGCACCTGTATTTCATGGCGACACGCTCCGGGTTGAATCTGAAGTCGTGAGTTCGCGAGAGTCTTCAAGTAAACCCGATCAAGGAATCGTCTTATTTGAGCATCGGGCACACAATCAAGATGATGTCTTGGTCGCCGCTATGCGGCGCAACGCTTTGATGTGGAAAGAACCCACTTAAGGCAAGGCCTGGGAAATCTATTCGATGGTCGACACCAGCGAGAATAACGATGTCGAACTGACCTGGAGACAGGTCAAATTAAATTTGGCTGAAGAGCAACTCGAGTGGAGCGCCGGGAATCCTCTCAAGTTCTAAATGGTCAGCAACTCGGCTACGGGGAGCCGGCACCTGGTACCGCCACCCGAAGCCTTTCGATTCGCCCTTCTCGTTGGTCTGCGGCTCCACCTCTACCCGATGTCGGAGCAGTAACGAGGTACAGGGATTTGCGATCCTCTCCGCCCAACATGCATGCATAACAGTTGAGTTCTAATTCGATGTGGTCAGTCACTTCTCCCCCGTCGATAACTCTGAAAACAGAGCGGTTGACCGGGTCGCCTACCCAAATGCCGCCCTCTTCGTCTAAACAAATTCCATCTGGGACTCGTGTACCTAAATCTGCGAACAGTCGTCTCCCGGTCAGCGAGCCATCTGCTTGGACATCAAAAGACAGCAGACGAGAACCATATGACTCTGCTATGACCAGTTGGTTTCCGTCGGGGCTGATCACCGTGCCATTAGGGAAGTCAAGGCAATCAGGGCCTGGTCTAGCCGTTCCATCGGGGTCGACAATGGCGAGAGTGGCTTGAGTAAATTTCTCACCTTCTTCGAACCCGAAATTACCTACGTAGGCGACACCGGTTGGGCTCACGACCATGTCATTACAGGGTCCGCCAGCAATATGTGAAAGGTCCGCGTGGGCAGCTACCTCACCAGATTCGTTCATTCGCTTCAGTGTTCTATCGAGCATCGACACAAACAAGAGATCTCCATTTGGAAGCCATCCGAGACCCGATGGTTGGGTCGGAACTTCCAGAATCAATTCCTCTGATCCGTTCTCATCTGCACGAAAGATGCCATGGCGATAAAAGTCCGAGAACCATAGGTGCCCGTCATGCCATCGAGGGCCCTCTCCGAACGCTAAACCTGTCAACACAATCTCTGTTTCCACTACAACTCCAGATCTCATTCTTTAAAAGCCGAGCTACCGACTACAACGAAGCTAGCGTCCTGAGGCGTGGGAGAACTGAGCCGTCAAGAAGCCCGCCTCCGTCTAGTAGTCAACCGCGACGACGTTGATCGAATTTCGGGCGAACTCTGGCATCTAGGAACACTCGGCATCGAAGAACAAATAGACGGTGAGGGCGTGATTCTCTTAGCGGGATTCGATTCGGCAATTGCCGCTGATGAAGCTGCGAAGCATTTGGAGAGTTTTACGATCGTTGAAGAGTTCGGGTCCCGTGACTACTTGGATGCTTGGCGAGAGTTTGCGACGGTCTATCGAACAGGGAACCGGCTCGTGGTTAAAGCGCCATGGGTTAGTTACCAACCCAACGGCACCGAACTCGTTCTTTGGATCGACCCTGGGCGCTCATTCGGTTCTGGAAGTCACCCATCCACTCAACTCGCTTTAGCCGAGTTGGAACGACTTTTGGAGGGCAACGAATCTGTCCTTGATGTTGGTTGTGGCAGCGGCATCTTGGCTGTTGCCGCCGCTCGCCTGGGAGCCACCCAGGTTTTCGGAATCGACATTGATACTGCGGCTCCCGACGTCACTATCGGGAACGCTCGAGCTAATGGGGTCGAAGAATTCATTGAGGTTTCGACGGGTCCTTTGGGCGACGTTAGCGACACCTTCGATGTTGTGGTGGCCAACATGTTGGCTTCGACCCTGATCGAACTCGCGCCGGATTTGATTCGGGCGGTTCGACCCCGCGGGCGCCTCATCATTTCGGGCATATTGAATGCTCAAATTCAATCAGTGGTGGAAGCTTTGCGACCCTTGAAACTGTTGACGACGAGAGAACGTGAAGCTTCGGAACAAACTTGGGTTGTTTTAACTTTTGGTTGACGCGTTGTCTCTGCGAACCACCATCTGGCGTTGTATCGGGCCCACGTGTAGATGACCAACTCGCTCCAGTTCGCCGTCAAGTTGGAGATCTGTGAGTACTGGCAGAACGGCTGTAAAAAATGCTCGTAGCTCCCAACGTGCTAGGTGAGTGCCAAGACAAAAGTGTGCTCCGTGGCCGAATGCCACGTGTTCATTGGGGGATCGCTGAACATCAAACCGGTAAGGTTCCGCGAATTGACGTTCATCTCGGTTCGCCGATGCATGCCAAATACCGACGTGATCGCCAGCTTTGATCAACTGACCATTGACTTCTGTGTCCCTAGTGCAGACACGGGCGAACTGGATGACAGGAGACGTCCACCGAAGGATTTCTTCGACTCCTGCGTCAATCACTTCACGCTCTTCTAGGTGCTCGACGAGAAAGTCAAGCTCCGCCGGGTGTTCAAGCAGAGCGATCATTCCACCAGTTGCAGCATTTCGAGTTGTCTCATTGCCAGCAAGAATTAGCACGCGGATGTATCCCAGTAGTTGCTGTGGTGTCAGCGGCTCGTTCGCTACTTCTGAGCGCAACAAAATGGATATGAGGTCGGGTCCTGTGCAACCAGCTGACCGTCGGTCGGCGATTTGTTCAAAGATCCAATCTTCAAATTCGACGAACATTCGACGACGCATCTCTTTCTTAGATTCATCGTTTTTGGCGAATCGCATGAGTGCTGGATCATCGAAAAGAACTGCTGTCCAAGCATGGACCTGTTCCCAATCTTGTGGGGAGGCGCCCATCATTTCGCATATCGCCGCTAGCGGTAGTTTCACGGCCAGATCTTCAACCAGATCTGCTGTCCCATGGTTTCGGACCTGGTTGGCGAATTCGGTGGCATACAACTGAGCGTGCAGAGTAAGAGATTCTTCGCGTGACCGCATAGCCTTGGGAGTGAACTCCGGGGCAACGAGGCGGCGCATGTCCCAGTGGACGGGTCGGTCGGTGTAGATGAAATCAGGTGGTTCGTTGGGGTCCCACCCTCGTTCCATCATTCGTTCGCGATACCCGTCCCAAAATCGGGTGTCCCGTTCCGCTAGATCTAATCGCAATCGACCTTCGCCATTCGCGAAAGTTTCGTTATCTCCAGATACGTGTTTTACGTCCGCATAGCGAGTGATTGACCAGAACGGAGTGATTCCCTCTCGCTCGTACCAATACACCGGAGCCTCATTACGGAACAAGTCCCATTCAGCCCAGGGGTAACCCTCAGTGCGGTACCGGTCTAGGTCATGGATGATTGCTTCATCGACGTGCATGCTTCTCCCCGATAACAGTCATGGTAATGAGAAAGCCCAAGCCAAGTCGGACCGAATCGACTCGATAGCGTTAAAGTCCCAAGATGGCCAATTCATCGGTAATTTGGTTTGATCGTTCGCCCGATCCAGCCTTACTAGAGTTTCTAGATGGACGGGCAGAATTCGTTTGGCCGAGATCAGATGATCCTCTCGACGGTCTCGATACGGCCGACGGGGTGATAGCTGGTGCTTCACTTACTTACGATCAATCCGTATTCGCTAGAGCATCGAAGCTAAAGGTTGTAGCTCGCGCAGGGATTGGCTTCGACAACGTTGTTTTGGCGGACGCTACGTCTTCGGGGATAACGATTTGCAACACGCCTGATGGGCCCACTGTTTCGACCGCTGAGCATGCATTGGCGCTTATGCTTTCGGTTTCAAAGGACCTCAACCCAAGTGAAGGACGTCTTCAACGTCAAGAGGGTAATTACGGTCCGCAGCACAGGGCTGTTGAACTCGATGGGGCATTACTCGCTTTGATCGGATTAGGCAGAATCGGGTCGCGGGTGGCAAAAGTCGCTATCGCGATGGGAATGCGCGTCACTGCATACGATCCCTTTGAAGCAAATGACAGGTTCAAAGACCTTGGAGTTGAACGTGCTGCCAATCTCCACGAGGCAGTGTCTTCGGCTCAAATTGTTTCCATTCACGCGCCACTCACTCCAGAAACTCGTCATCTCGTTAACGCTGATCTGCTCATCCAAATGCAGGACGGGGTTTTCATTGTGAATACCGCTCGAGGCGGCCTTATCGACGACGAAGCGTTGCTTGCCGCCCTGAATAGCGGAAAGGTAGCCGGAGCGGGTTTGGACGTCACCGAACCAGAGCCTCTTCCACCGGGGCACCCGTTGCTAGAACATCAACATGTTGTTGTCACACCTCATGTCGCATCCGCAACCAAAGAGGGACGGAAACGAATTTTCGGTATGGCCTTAGAACAGGTTCTTTGCGCTCTTGGAGGCACCAGACCTTCACATATCCTCAATCCGGAAGTTTGGCCGGGTAGAAACTCTGAGTGTGTCGACACCTAACACATCTCGATAACAGATTTTCAGTCCTAAGCTCCTGTGCATGACAGACCATGGCAAGGTGCCCGCTTGGAGTAACTGGTCCGGAAAACTTTCCGCTCATCCTAAGAGCATCGTTCAAGTTGGCAGCGTCGAAGCGATCAGAAGTGAACTATTAGCGGCGCGAGACGGCGGATGGACTGTTCGCACCTCCGGAACTGCACATTCGCATTATCCGTTGCTGCCTACGAATGGTGTAATTCTTGATACTCGTCCCCTTGCCGGACTTGTCGCTGTCGACACCGACGCTATGACCGCAACATTTCGCGCTGGCACCAAGATTCACGCTTGCGGCCGTCCGTTACTCGACCATGGCATGGGTTTATTGAATCAAGGCGACATTGATCAACAATCAATAGGAGGTGCTATAGCGACTGGAACTCACGGGACTGGAGTCGACCTAGGGAGTCTCTCGAGCGCCGTTACTCAGTTGTCGATTCTGTTAGTTGACGGTTCGGTTGTGACGTGCAACCAGGAAACGGAGGTTGACCTTTTTGAAGCAGCGCGTCTTTCATTGGGAGCAATCGGAGTTGTTTTGGAAGTCACTCTGCGCGTGAGGGAGGCGTACCGTCTCGAAGAACGCCAGTGGTTTGAACCACTCCAAAGTGTTATGGACCGAATTGAAGAACTGACTTCCGCCACTCGACATTTCGAGTATTTCTGGTGGCCTGGGCAGGATCGGGCGGTCTGCAAGTCGATCGATCTCACCGATGAACCATGTCGATATCCGTTAGGAGACGAAGGTCAACGCTTGGCTTGGAGTTTCGAAGTTTTGCCAAACCAACGAGTCAATCCGCACACCGAAATGGAGTATTCGATACCGGCTGAACATGGCCCTGCATGTGTAGCGGAAATTAGGGAACTGCTAGAGCGTAAGTTCCCCGATGTTGCTTGGCCGATTGAATATAGGACCGTCGCACCTGACGACGTGTGGCTCTCACCTGCTCGTAAACGTCCTACCGTGACAATTTCTATTCACGAAGATGTAGTTCGCGACGAAACAGCTTATTACCGGTCCGCGGAGAAGATCTTTCGGTCCTACGGTGGCCGACCGCATTGGGGCAAAGTGCATTACCTAGATGCCGATGAGTTGTCGGGAGAGTACGAACGTTGGGTGGATTGGTGGCACATCCGAAACGAGCTCGACCCGACAGGGACACTGTTGAATGAAGACCTTAAGAAGTTACGTTCGCCGTGAGTTCCCCTCAGCTAGTCGACTATCTCCCTTCGCAACCCAACGCTGAAAACTTGCTCGATGGGTTTCTGAACTGGGCCTTAACGGCCGACATTGAACTGTACGAGAGCCAGGAGGAAGCAGTACTTGAGTTCTTTTCAGGTCAACATGTGGTTCTCACGACGCCAACCGGTTCCGGAAAATCTTTGGTTGGCACCGCAGCACATTTTGATGCCTTGGCTAACTCAAAGCGCTGCTGGTACACGGCCCCTATTAAGGCATTGGTGTCGGAGAAATTTTTTTCACTTTGCGAGCAACTTGGAGCCGACAACGTAGGAATGATCACCGGCGACGCGTCCGTGAATCCAGACGCGCCAATTATTTGCTGCACTCAAGAGGTGCTGGCAAATCTTGCGTTGCGTCACGGCTCAGCAGCACCGGTCGACACTGCTGTTATCGATGAATTTCACTACTACTCAGATCGGGACAGAGGCTGGGCTTGGCAGGTCCCTCTCCTCGAGTTAATTGACACTCAATTCCTTTTGATGAGTGCAACTGTTGGCCCAGCGGAGTTTTTCCTACAGGACCTAGAGCAACGAACTGGGCGTGCAGCCGTTGAAGTCACCTCCACTCAGCGGCCCGTTCCCTTGGATTGGGAATATAGACAGTCGACGTTGCTTGAATCAGTTCATGAGCTGGTCGAACTTAATCGCGCACCGATATATATCGTTCACTTCACACAACGAGCGGCTTCCGAACGGGCTCAGGCATTGACCAGTTTGGATGTACTTTCCCGCTCGGAGAAAGACCAGTTACGAGAAGCGATCGGAGACTTCCGCTTCGATTCACCTTTTGGGAAAGACGTCGCTCGGTTCGTTAAGGCTGGGATCGGCGTGCACCATGCTGGACTGTTACCGAAATATCGCCTACTTGTTGAACGATTAGCTCAAGATGGCCTACTCAAGCTCATCTGTGGAACAGACACCCTTGGAGTTGGCGTCAACGTCCCAATTCGCACCGTTCTTTTCAGCCAGTTGTGCAAGTTTGACGGACATGACACGACGATTCTTAGTGTTCGCGACTTCCATCAAATTGCGGGCAGGGCTGGCCGCAAAGGATTCGATGACCAGGGATATGTTTGGTGTCAGGCGCCAGAGCATCAGGTCGAAAATCTGAAAGCGGCAGCGAAGGCCGGTGACGATCCCAAGAAGCGCAGAAAGATGCAACGCAAGAAGCCTCCCGAACGGGGCTACGCCCATTGGGACGACCAAACTTTCGAACGGCTGCGCACAGGTCAACCCGAAAGGTTGAACTCTAGTTTCGCTGTATCACATTCAATGCTTTTGAATATGCTGGATCGGCCAGGCGACGGGTGCAGAAGTCTCCGAACGCTTCTCACCACTAACCATGAGTTGCGGCCGCAGCAACGCTTACATATAAGACAAGCAATAGGCATGTACCGCTCCCTCACTGCCGCCGGGATCGTTGAGACTCTAGAAGAACCCGACGCCGAGGACCGTCTCGTGCGAGTCAACGTTGATCTACAAGCAGAGTTTGATTTAACCGGGAACCTTTCACCATTCGTTTTAGACGCTGTGGAGCTGTTGGACTCATCTGATTTGAGTTATGCCCTTGATGTCGTAACAGTCGTAGAATCTGTCCTTGAAAATCCGAGCATTATCTTGGCTCGCCAGGCCGACAAGGCGCGCGACGAGTTATTCGTTGAATTGAAGCGCGAAGGAGTCGAGTACGAGGAACGTATAGCTCGCCTTGATGAAGTCGAATGGCCTAAGCCCTTGAGGGAGTTCTTGTACTCAACTTTTGACGCTTGGGCTACTCACCACCCTTGGATAGGACAAGAAAATCTTCGCCCTAAGTCAATTGTGCGCGACATGTACGAGCGGGCTATGACGTTTCGCGAATACGTCAACTTTTACGGCATTAAGGGTTCCGAAGGAGTACTACTCCGCTACTTAACTGATGCTTACAAGGGATTAATAAAGACAGTTCCGGACACTTCTTGGACTGATGATTTGAGCGATGTGAGCGAGTGGTTGCAAACCTTGGTTCGTCAGGTTGACAGCAGCCTGATCGACGAGTGGGAGCGTCTGCAGAACCCAGAAGACGTGTCGCTCGAAGTACGCCCCCAAACATTCGACATCACTACTCAGGTTGAAGCCTTCAACGTCATGATCCGAAACGGCGCTTTTCGTTGGCTGCGACAGTTCGCTAGTGCCGATTATGTGGGCTTGGCGGAAGACGCTGATGGGGAGTTAACCGATCCGGATTTGTTGGAGCAGGCGGTAGCCCCCTATTGGCAAGAATTCGATGGAGTTTTGATCGATGCAGATGCGCGTTCCAAGATCTGGGTGAGTATCGACACACCCGAGGGAAACCGTTGTGGGGTTGAACAAATCATTTGTGATCCCGAGGGTTTCAACGAGTGGCGTATCAGAGGTTTTGTCGATCTTGAAGCATCACGCTCAGTCGGTGAAGCGGTCATGAAGTTGACTGAAATTGCATCGTTATAAGCGCTGTTTGGCGATCAGATAATGACCACGTAAATACACAGAGCAATTATGGCTAGCCCAATTAACCATCCAAAAATCCGATATTTCGCAGGTCCGGGCCAGTCATCGTTCACGACGGAAGACGGTAGTTGGGGGCCTCTTTCGTGATCATGATGTCGTGAGGGTGACTTTCGCGTAAGGCTGAAGCGGTGATCTTGACGAAGCGGGTTTTCGTTCTCATCTCATTGATATTTTCGGTTCCGCAATACCCCATGGCTTGTCGCAAACCACCGACCAGTTGGTGGAGCACATTAGAAATCGGTCCTTTATAGGCAACTCTTCCTTCTATGCCCTCTGGCACAAGCAGATCTTCATCTCGAAGATCCTGGAAGTATCGATCTTTCGAAAAACTGCGACCTTTCATCGCACCAAGTGAGCCCATGCCTCGATATTCCTTGAACCGTTCACCCTGGTAGAGCACAACTTCGCCTGGGCTTTCATCAACACCCGCGAGAAGCCCTCCGACCATCGCGCATTCAGCTCCCGCCGCTATCGCTTTCGCGAGATCTCCCGAAAATTGCATCCCACCGTCGGCAATAACAGGTATGTCGAATTCGGCTGCAGCGCTAGCGCAGTCATAAACAGCTGTGATCTGAGGTACGCCGACTCCTGCGACGACCCGAGTAGTACATATCGAGCCTGGTCCTATCCCAACCTTGATGCCGTCGGCTCCAGCATCAATCAAGGCTCGGGCAGCGTCTCCTGTAGCTACATTTCCAGCTACAACTTCAACGGAATAGTTGGCTTTGACCTTGGCAACCATTTCGATGACGTCGCGACTGTGGCCATGGGCTGTGTCGATTACAAGCACATCCACGTCTCGTTCGACTAGTGCTGCTACTCGATCGTCGACCCCGGCGCCGACTCCAACTGCGGCCGCAACTAACAGGCGTCCACGTTCGTCTTTCGCGGCGTCGGGATATCGGATCTTTTTTTCGATGTCTTTGACTGTGATCAAACCGATTAATCGGTACTCGTCGTCGACGATAGGTAACTTCTCGATTCGATGTTTCCCCAACACAATCTGAGCTTCTTCAAGTGTGGTGCCTTCTCGGGCAGTCACTAACCCGTCAGAAGTCATAACTTCTGAAATGTTGCGTCCATAGTTAGTTTCAAATCGAAGATCTCGGTTAGTGAGGATGCCGACAAGCTTTCGCTCCTCGTCAGTAATTGGGACACCACTGATTTTGAATCGACCCATTAGTTCTTCTGCTTGGGCCAATGTCGCATGAGGAGGCAATGTGATGGGCTCCACGATCATCCCGGACTCGGATCGCTTCACCTTGTCAACTTCGTTGGCTTGTTCCTCAATGTCAAGGTTTCGATGTACTACGCCAATCCCACCATGACGCGCCATTGCAATTGCTAGCCGGGCTTCTGTGACTGTGTCCATCGCAGCGCTTACGAGCGGAATGTTTAGGTTGATGTTCTTACTGAAACGGCACTTTATGTCTACTGCGTCCGGTAACACTTCAGATGCTGCGGGGAGAAGCAGCACGTCATCAAAGGTCAAACCCTCTGTCGCAAATTTTTCATCCTCAGCGGGGAAGGAAAATGGGGAGGAAGCCATGACGAACGATACCTCGGGTTCCTTAGTAACGGGTGCACTGGTCGTCTACCGTAGGCGCTACGACAGGAGCGGCATGGCTGACTTTCAACAACAAGGCTCCATTACCACGCTGCACCGCTTGGTTGACAGCGACAGTGCGGAGGTCGCAAGATTTTTTGCTCAACGCGATGTCGGCAAAAAAGTCGCTTTAATTTTGCCTTGTCTCATTAGCGAATTCGACGGTCCTGCGTTGCCCCGAATGCTCGATCAACTCTCTGACCTCGACTGGTTGGGAAGAGTGATTGTTGGGGTTGATGGGGCCGACAAAAACTCCTTTGAAGCTGCTCAAGCACTCATTGCCCAACTCCCCCAAGCGACCACCACCATTTGGAACGACGATGCCGCGATGAAAGCATTTGATAAGAAGCTAGGCATCGCGGCGGGAAGCGGTAAGGGGCGAAATTTGTGGCGGTGTGTGGGGGTAGCTGCAAGTTTCGAAGAGGTTGACACCATCGTGGTGCATGATGCCGACATCTCTACCTACGAATCTTCATTCGTAGCCAGGCTCGCTCGACCAATAGTTGATGATCGGTTGGGGTTTGACTTCGTAAAGGGTTTTTACCCTCGTTTCGATAGCGCGGGTTTGAATGGACGGGTTACCCGACTGTTAGTAGGGCCTTTACTCGAATCGCTGATCTCAATAGCACCCGGAAATGCTGATCTTAGGTATCTAGCGTCTTTTCGCTATCCGTTAGCGGGAGAATTCGCTTCGCGAATTTCGGTCGCACAATCAATAGCTATGCCCGAACATTGGGGTGTTGATATTTCTTTGCTCACAGCCGCAAAAGCGTGCGGCGCTGCTATCGCGCAAACCGATCTGAGCGACCGCTACGACCACAAACACCAATTACTTTCAGCAGACAATGCCGAGTTAGGCCTCCACCGGATGGCTCGAGATGTTATTAGCACGCTGAAGTCGATCGCTGGTAGTGATGTTGTGGACGCAAATACGTTCGACGAGAAGCTTCGACACGCACTGTCTGCTCACCGCGCGAACGCAATTAGCAATGGCATTCCGGTGAACGAAGATGAGGAGTCGGTAGCGGTGAAGTTATTTTCGCAACTAATCCGCGAAACTCGGAGCGTTCTGCCTCCCGATCTTCCCTCTTGGGATCAACTTCGTTGCGAATTTCCCGCTTGTGTTCAGGATCTGGCTGCTGTTGTAGAAAGCCAAAATACGTCTCCTGGGGCGATAAGCAGTTCACCGCAGATTTCTTGACCTGACAACAAGTCAAAACTTCGATCTCGGACGTTCAAGGTCATGTCAGTAAAACCCATGTTGGCTATGACTCGAACAGAGGATGCCCCGTCGCCGCGGGCAAATCCCAGCAGAGGACTTTCAAGATTCATTACGTGTTGACTTGCTTCGGGATGAAACGCTGGGATCTCTCGGCGCACACTTAATCTTCTAAGCAGTTCATCTCGCGCCGTCTTTCGCTTACCAATCAATGTTGCTTGACGGGTAGCCACCGTTTGCTTCGGCCTGTTAAGAGCCCGGTTATCGCCTTGTTTCTCCGCAGCGTCTATATCGTTGGGTTCACTCTCCACCGCCGGTAAATAAAAAGCGGGTATGCCCCGCAAACTTGCCAGAACAGTGTGCGCAGTTAACAGGCGATCGATCCCTAGCAACGAAGCTGCTGAGACGTTTAGCTCATACGGGAGAATGTCCTCTCCGTCGCTTCGACCAGACCAAGTCCCATTCGCTTGGACCGAGGCGTCCACCAGGGCCTGGATTTCGTCTTCGTTTAAGATGCCTTCGGCTGGTCGCAGACCAATGCCGTCATGACTGGATAAAAAGTTAAGCAAGGTGGTGTGTTCGGGCGGCTCTTCCGCATCACGTAGCCATTCCGCGAGCTTGGTGGCAGAACCTATTGCTAAGGCATAAGTGAGTAGCGGAGCGAGAGTGAAGTTGTATGCAACGTGTGCCTGTTCTCCATCGCGCACGTAGGAGAGATTTTCAGCGTGTGGCACGTTGGTTTCCGTGATCAGCACGGCGTTCGGGTTTCGCCAAGTTAAGAGATCTCTGAGTAACCGCACTAACTCATGAGTTTCTTCAAGGTGTATGCAACTAGTGCCAGCATGTTTTTGAACGTAAGCCACGGCATCAAGGCGGAACCATCGAACACCCGCAAGAAGCAGGGCTTCAACGACTCTGAGCATCTCCAGCAGAACTTCGGGTTCCTCCCAGTCCACGTCAATTTGGTCGGGACCGAAGGTGCACCACAAATATTTTGTACCGGCTGCGGTTTCGCAAGGAACTAACAGATCTGAGGTCCGGGGTCTCACAACCGCTGTCACATCATCATTTCGCGATGCTGTCTTTAAACAACTTCGCCCTGATTCAACGTCAGCTCGGAATTCTTCGACCCAACGGTGTGAAGAACTGACGTGGTTGAGGACCAGATCCGCCATGACTTGGTGAGTGGAAGCGATAGAGCTGATGTTGGCCCAGCTACCAAATTTTACGTCGACGACGTGGTGGTCAATGACAGCAAACCCTCCGTCCGAACTAGATGGAAAGAAGGGGAGGATGTGAATAGTCGAAAACGCTTCAGCCGTTTCCTTCAAAATGCTTTCCAGAACTGCAAGCGGAGCTCGGTTATCTTCAACTATTTGATCCGGGTAGCAGATCAAAACCGCGTCTCGTTCTGACCATCGCTGCGAGTCGGTCGCAGGTTCGGACTCCCCCAACGCGGCCTTGCACTGCGCCAGCAAGTCACGTTCATCATGGTCAGGGTAAAGCTTCCCTAATCGCTCCAAAATTTGTTGTTCTAAGGGCATAACGGCATAGCGCCGATCTCTAGCTCAATTCTTGAAGATCGGTTAAGACCGTTGCGGCGTGTTCGGCAAGGTCTGGCTTGTCAGCAAAGTCGTACACCTTGGCTATGACTCCGTCGGGGTCAATCAAAAAGCTCGCCCTGCGCGGCCATCCAGCGAAGTCGTGGTCGGGTGCCCGCGCAACTCCGTACGACTCGCCAACGGTCCGTTCTGTATCCGACAGAAGCAAGAATGGAAAGTTCTCTTTATCAGCGAAGGCCTTTTGCTCTTCAACAGTGTCAAAGGAAGCGCCCAAGATAGCAATGCCGGCGGTTTCAAAGTCTGGGGCTCGGTCACGGAGCCCCTGTCCTTCAATCGTTCAACCCGGAGTCGCGGCTTTTGGGTACCACCACAGCAAAACCCACTGCCCTGCGTAATCACCGAGAGAAACTTCCTTGGCATCCTGATCAAGCAAAGTAAAGGGTGGTGCCGAAATTCCAGCCTCAAGCATTCAAATCCTCCAAAGTTTGCTCATGCAGAATACGTAAATTCCCGCCAAGCGCAACGTTATTTTCGGTTTCATTCATTCGGACCTAGTGTTAGCCCATGCATCCACTCTCAATGATGACCGCAGAGGAACTCAAAACTTGTGTCGAGGTGCTACGTGACGCCGACCGAATTGATGACACCTCCACCTTCCACGGTTGCTGCATTTATGAACCACCGAAAGGTGAAGTTGCTGGTTGGCAGCCTGGCGATACCACGGATCGTCGACTGGACTTGGTGATTCGGCACACCGGGGAAGTCTTTGAAGCCCGAGTATCAGTAACTCGTCGCGAGGTTGATCGCTGGGAATCAGTTCCAGGTGTTGTGCCTCGAGTCGGGTTCGTCGAGTTGTTCAAAGTAATGGAGGCGTGCAGAAACGACCTAACTTTCCGAAAGGCTCTGAAACAACGGGGTATTGATGACCCGTCGACGGTTCAAATAGACCCGTGGCCAACTGGAGACTACGGATTCGATTTCGAAAACGGTCGACGAGTGCAACGGTGCATAGCTTTTCACCGACCGAGCCCTAGCGACAACGGCTATGCGTTTCCCATCGACGGCCTAATGGTTCATGTGGACGTCGACAGTTTGGAAGTATTACACGTTGAAGATTTTGGTCAGTGGCCGCTAGCTACCGAACGCGGTAACTATGACGTCGAGTCGGTGGTTGAGGACTATGGGCCGCTCAGGAACGACTTAAAGCCTGTAGAGATCACTCAGCCCGAAGGCACCAGTTTCTCTGTTCAGGACAATGAAATCACCTGGCAAAAATGGCGCTTCCGGATGGTCGTTGATGACACCGAAGGGCTAGTGCTGCATCGTGTGACTTACACACAAGATGGGGTAGAACGTCCCATTATTGATCGAGCGTCGTTAGCTGAAATGGTGGTTCCTTACGGCGACACTCGACCAAGTCAGACGTTCAAACACGCTCTGGATTCAGGTGAATATGGCTTGGGTATGACCGCTAACTCCTTGACTCTTGGCTGCGATTGTTTGGGAGAAATTTTCTACCTAGACGCAGTCCAAATGCTCGATGATGGCAGCGTTGTTACCACTGGCAACGCCATCTGCATCCACGAGGAAGACTTCGGGATCGGCTGGAAACACACAGACATGTTGACAGGCGAAGTTGAAGTTCGAAGGTCCCGACGGCTAGTAGTGAGCACCATTTCAACGGTGGGCAATTACGAGTACGGGTTTTTCTGGTACTTCCATCTTGATGGTTCCATCAAACTCGAAATCAAGCTAACTGGCATATTGACTACACGAGCACACTTGGACGGTGATGACCTGACGTTTGCTCGGCAAGTCGCTCCCAACGTTGCAGGGCCGATCCATCAACACATTTTCTGTATGCGACTCGATATGGCGGTCGATGGCAACTCGAATAATGTGGTTGAGGTCAACACCGAGCCGTTACCTCCTGGCCCCAACAACCCTCACAACACGGCGTTTGCTGCACAGGAAACAGTTCTGGCGAGTGAGCATTCAGCTATGCGGAAGACGAATTCGGCTAGCAGTCGCTATTGGAGAGTTGAGAGTTCCGAGAAAACGAATCGGCTTGGACGCCCTACCGCATATCGACTATTGCCGTCTGCAACGGCGACTATGTTCGCGTCGGAAAATTCACCTCACGCTCAACGAGCGATGTTTGCGAAGCACAACCTATGGGTTACTCCAACGATGCAAGCAGAGCGCTACGCCGCGGGTGACTATCCCACCCAACGAAACGCTGGAGAAGGACTACCGTCATTCACTTCTGATGATCGCTCCATAACTGACACTGATTTGACTCTGTGGCATAGCTTCGGGCTAACCCACGACGTCCGAGTTGAGGATTATCCAGTTATGCCCACCGAATACGCTGGATTCATGTTGGTTCCGGACGGATTTTTCGACAGGAATCCCGCTATTGACGTAGCGCCCTCCGATGCGGGTCATTGTCATTGATGTCGAATTGTTCTCGGAAGCTGGAACGGCGAACATAGGGCTGTGAAAACAACTTTGGAGGGCTGTTGTGCGAGTTATTTCTGATCCGCTGCTACGCGCAGAATCTATGCACCAAACAAAATTAGCTTTTGTCTGCGGTGACAGAACGAGGACCTTCGAAGAGTTCGTAGATCGATGTCGACGAGTGGGATCAGTTCTTGATCTGCTTGGAGTGGACGCTGGGGATCGCGTCGGTTTGCTGGCAGCGAACTCTGATATCTACGCCGAGTTGTATTGCGGTGTACCCGCAGCTGGGCGAGCGATTGTTCCCCTTAACGGCCGCTGGGCTGTACCTGAGTTGGCCTACGCGTTGGAGGACGCCGGCGCCAAAATCTTGATTGCCGATCAAGACGCCGGCGATCTCGCCCAGTGCGTCGATCGAGTGATCTCTTTCGATGACTATGAGCAGCTACTTCAGGAAAGTTCGCCTAAGGAGTTCGCTGGCACCAGCGAAGAGGACCTCGCTGGCCTGTTCTATACCGGTGGCACAACAGGTAAGAGCAAGGGCGTGATGCTCACACACCGCAACCTCGTTGCGAACACGTTGCACAGTCAAATCACGATGCCCCTAGATGGCGACGATACATATTTAGTTGTCGCGCCGATGTTTCATGCAGCAGGGTCTAACTCAGTGCTTCAGTGCTTGGCTTTAGGGGTCTGTCAGGTAGTTGTACCCGCGTTCGAACCGAACTTGTGTCTCGACCTAATTGAGAAGTATCGATGTTCTGCCACTCTTGCTGTTCCGACCATGGTGGCAGCGCTTGTAGAAGCCCAGTCTGCAAATCCCAGGGACATGTCAAGCATGACTCTGATTTGTCACGGGGCATCGCCGATTGCGACTCAGGTGCTCAAACGTGCTCATGAAGAGTTCCCCAAAGCTGAGTTGCTTCATCTTTATGGCGCGACCGAGACTGCGCCACTGGTGACGGGACTCCGACACGAGGAGAACCTGATAGGAACAAGTCGTGGCAAGTCTGTCGGCCATCCTTCGCTCGGGGTGTCGCTAAGAATCGACGCTCGACCCGGGGAAGCGGGCGAAGTCATGGTCCAAGGCCCCAATGTCATGAAGGGATATTGGAACAAGCCTGAACAAACTGCTGACGCCCTTCAAAACGGTTGGTATAGAACCGGGGACATTGGGTATCTAGATGATGAGGGATTCCTGTATCTCGTTGATCGAGCAAAGGACATGATCATTTCGGGTGGAGAGAACGTGTATTGCTCAGAGGTGGAAGAGGTGATTTACCAAAATCCGAAAGTCCTTGAGGCGACTGTATTCGGAGTTCCTCATGAACAATGGGGCGAGCAGGTACACGCAGTTGTGGTACCTCGAGACGAGAGTCTTACCTCGGAAGAATTGATCGAATTTTGTCGGGAATCGTTGGGGGGCTACAAACTGCCTCGATCGGTCGAATTTCGCTCAGAGGAACTCCCAAAATCCGGTCCCGGCAAAGTCCTGAAACGCGAATTGCGAGCCCCGTATTGGGAAGGAAAAGATAGGTCAATCAACTGATCCGATTACAAAAATTCGAATGCGAACCATCGAATGAACAATCCAGAAAGGAACTATGAAACTCGCATTAATGCTCGGCTATTCCGGCGGCAAACTCCAACTGCCCCTAGAACAGATCAAATTGGCCGAAGCTTTGGGTTATCACTCGGTGTGGACAGCTGAAGCTTACGGATCTGACGCTATGACTCCTCTGGCGTATATCGCGGCCCATACCGATCGCATAAAGCTAGGCACAGGGATTATTCAGTTGGCGGGTAGGGCGCCGGCTATGGCGGCTATGCAGGCCCAAACTATTGACGCGCTAGCTGGTGGAAACCGCATGATTGTTGGTCTCGGTGTTTCCGGCCCTCAGATCGTTGAAGGATGGTATGGCCAGCCATGGGGTAAGCCCTATTGGCGACTCCGGGACTACATCCAAATTATGAGGAAAATTTTTGCCCGCGATGAACCTGTCAGCCACGACGGGTCGGAATATCAGCTGCCCTTCACTGGCGAAGGCACAACCGGTCTAGGGAAGCCCTTAACCTCCATTTTGCATACCAACCCCGACCTGCCGATTTGGTTAGGTAGCGGCTCGGAAGCCACCGTCAAATTAACCGCCGAGTTGTGCGATGGTTGGCTACCAATGCACTTCGTGCCCGGACGTATGAATCATTTTCGACCGTGGATTGAGGAAGGCTTCGCGAGAGCTAAGCGGCGAGGCGTTGATAAGGACTGGCGGAATTTCGAGATCATTGGCCAGTGTCCTGTACAAATCACAGACGACGTGACTGCCGTGTTCCGGAAAGCCAAAGACAACATCGCTTTGTACACAGGCGGAATGGGCCACAAAGACGTCAACTTTCATAACCAACACATGGTTCAGCGGGGCTACCCAGATGTCGCGGAGCGTGTTCAAGAGCTTTATCTGGCGGGCCGCAAACAAGAAGCAGCGGAGTCAATTCCTGACGAATACGTTGATGAAGCAGGGCTTTACGGTTCTGTCGATCGAATAAAGCAAAGGTTTTTGCAGTGGTCTGATAGCGGGTTGACAGGATTAAACATCAACACTGGTCAAGAAGATGCGATCCGACTTATGGCTGATTTGGCTGGCACCACTAAGGATCGGTAGGGAACGTTCGTGGAATCAGCGGCATTTAGCTTGGGAGACAATCTGACTCACCCCGTGACCGGGGAGTCGCTGTCAGAGGCTGAGCGACATCGGCAGCTAGTTCAGTACTCAGTCTGGGCAGCCGAGTCCGGTTTCGACGCAATACATATAGGCGAACATCACTTCAACGACTACATGCTGAGCTCTCCTCCCGTCGTCTTATCGGCAATTGGCGAGCGGGTACCTGATCTCATTTTGTCGACCGCGGTAACTCTGGTACCTACGTTGGATCCGGTGCGAGCTACCGAGGACTATTCCACCCTTGACAACCTCTTCCCAGGGCGAGTTGAGATAGTCGCAGGTCGGGGAAACTTCTTCAGCCGGAGCTACCCGGCATTCGGTTTAGATGTAAAGGATGCTCGCGAGATATTTGAAGAGAAACTCGAACTATTTCAGCTTCTTCTTCGAGAGGAGAATGTGACGTGGGCTGGAAAGTTTCGCGGTTCGCTCGAGAATGTCACCGTTAGACCCAGACCTACTAGGGAGTTACCTATCTGGATCGGCGCAGGATCACCAGCCTCTGCGTTGCTCGCCGCGAAGTTGGGGTGCCGATTGATGCTTCCGTCAGTCTTTGGTCACCCAAAAATGTTCGTACCGATCGTTGAGCAATACAAAGAAGCCTGGGAAGCAGCGGGACGCAAAGCTGACGAGATAGTCATTGGGTCGTGTTGCCACGCGTTTGCTGGATCAGACCAGGCCGATATGAGAGCGAGATTTGCTCCTCGTTACGGTCATTATTGGAACTTCGTTGACCAACTAATTAGCGACAACACAGGTGGCAAGGTTCAGATGCCATTTGATCTTGAGTCGTTCCTAGCCGGGCCGGCGGTAGCCGGAAGTTCTCAAGAGTGCATAGACCGTATGGGAGAACTCCATGAACTACTGGGACACAACCGCCAGTTGTTTATGTTCGATTTGGGCGGGGTTTCTGACAGCGAGTTGGAGGAAACAGTTCGACGCTTTGGAGAAGAGGTGCTGCCCCACCTCCCCGACTAATCACCAACGGGTCCATTTTGCTATGCCTCCGGGCGTCACTATCTCATCTGTTAGCCGAGGCCTGAAATGGAACGGTCTATCAGGCTTTCTTCGAACAGTGAGCAGCTGTGATAGCGCACTATCATCTGTGATCATCGGCAAACGGTGACCCAGTTGGATACGGTGACATTAATGATTTCAGATCCTGTTGAGCACTTCTTCACTAGCGACGAATCTCAGTTACTCGTCTTACCAACTCTGGACGCTCTTGAGGCCCAGTCGGCGAACGCCGATCGGAGTCGCACCGTTGCCAGCGACGTGATCGAAAGTTTGCGGGGCAGCGATGTCATGCGAATGGCAGCGACAGCAGAACTCGGAGGCGTTGAATCATCGATTCTTGCGATGGGTAGAGAACTTGAGGCTGTGGCGGCGCGGTGCCCTTCGACTGCTTGGTGTCTATGGAATCATCTCGCTGTGTTCCATTTGTTCGTCGGAACTTTAGGGCCAGAACATCAAGATTTTCTTCGGGAGATAGTTCAGAACGGCCAGTGGGTCAGTTTCCCAGCCGGCGCTGGTAGCGGAGTGCATGGGCGGATAGAAGGTAACGAAGCAATCCTTAATGGAAAAGCGACCTTCGGTACCGGCAGCCGCTACGCAGACTATTGCGGTGTCGTCTTTGCTGTGATTGGTGAAGATGGTGAACCAGTTCGCCCAATGGATCTCCGCTTTTCGATTGTTTCCACCTCAGTCGAAGGCTTAAAGATAGACCCCACATGGGATGGATCTGGTCTTCGCGCTTCGGCTACCGACGATCTTCATTACAGCGAAGTGCGGGTTTCATTAGATCGCTGCGTCAAATGGTACGGCGCTAACCGAGCGGAGTCGCTCAGGACAGTTCCGGTGATCAATCATCGCTATAGGGAAGATTGGGTTGGCATTTCTGATCTGTGGCTGGGTTGGATGGCTAGCGGGATCGTGCGTCGAGCTCTCCAAGAAGTTGCCTCTGGCACTCGCGAACGGCGGGTCATCATGGGCGGGAAAATGGTCGAGAAAGCTACCGCTCAAATAAATATTGGGAGGGCAGCTGCTCTGCTGTCTTCAGCTCGAGCCGCGGTTGAAAACGCCTGCAATGAATTGGACCAACGGGTGGCAGCTGGAATTGTTCCTGACGAAGCGGACTACCTACGTCAAATGTCTGTCGTTTCAATGAGCGTTGAACAACTGGCGGAAGCGATGCAGTTATTAGAACGAACTCAAGGAGGTAACGGCCTACGCGAGGGAGGTAGCTTCGAACGCAGATACCGAGACTTCAGAGCAATGCCGTTACACATCAACGTCCATCAAGATCGAGTGACCCACCAACTGGGTCGATTTGTTCTTGATATAGAACGCGACGCCTTCTAAAGAGTTTTTGGCCGACACGTCCCCTGTTGTCGGATCTACGCTGTCTCTAAGTCAGTTAGTGGGGTGGAGCAGATATGAGTTTTGACATTGTCGTAAAAGACGGCCTGATTTTTGATGGAAGCGGCGCACCGCGAATTCGGGGAGATCTCGCCATCGCCGACGGTGAAGTAGTTGAGATCGGCAAAGTAAATCACCGCGAGGCAGATCGCGTTATTGATGGGTCCGGTATGCACGTAGCGCCGGGTTTCGTAGATCTACACACCCACTATGACGCTCAAGTGTTCTGGGATCCATACTGCACGTTGTCAGGCTGGCATGGGATCACCTCGGTTGCCATTGGGAACTGTGGCTTCGGGTTCGCTCCTGTTGCCCCTGACATGCGGGAATACGCGATGAAGTCAATGGTGCGCGTCGAAGCAATCCCCTACGAGTCGATGGCTCAGGGAATGCCCTGGGATTGGGTCACCTTCCCTGAGTATTTAAATAGTTTGGACCGAACACCGAAGGCAATGAACATCTTGCCCTACGTTCCGATCGGACCGATGCTTCTTGAAGTCTTGGGTGTCGACGATGCTAAAGCAGGTCGCATGCCCACTGAGGCTGAGCACGAAAAGCTTGCCAATTTGTTGCGCGAAGCAATGGATGCGGGCGGATGCGGGTGGTCGGCGCAGCGCCTTCCTCCTACTGGGCCAGCCGCGGTGCAACGTGACTGGGATGGCACTCCTATGCCTACCGACATGATGAATGACGAAACAGCACGGGTTCTGGCGCGAGTGTTAGCTGAACGTAACCAGGGCGTTGTCCAAATGACCTTGACTACTGATGACATCAAACACGATCTCGCCCATTTGGAAGAGATCGCTTCAATTAGCGGACGTCCTCTGTTGCATAATGTCGTTCAGGCGTTCGAAGATAAGCCTCATGTTCACCGCCGCCAAATAGAATGGCTCGAACGCTGCAAGGAACGCGGTATTCCCGTTTACGGACAGGGAGTGACTAGTGACGCAGGCTTCACCTTCACCCTCGAAGACTGGAACCTCTATGACGATTCCGAAGCATGGATGGAAGCATGCATGGGCACTAAGGCCGAACGTTTAGCTAAATTTGCAGACCCCGCCCGGCGCCAAGCACTCAAGGACAATCTTCCTTCTACAGCTACTGCGCCCATAGGCACAGTAACCATCCTCTCTCCTCGCTCCGACAGCACCGAACAGTATCGAGAAATGTCAGTATCTCAAGCCGCCGAAGTAAGCGGCAAGGACGAGGTTGACGTCATGCTTGACATTGCTGTCGAAGACGGGCTCGACACACTGTTTTTCGTCGCACCACCGCAAGGAAATAGTGAGCTATTAAAAGATATTGTTAGCTACCCTCATATGTTATTCGGGGTCTCCGATGGAGGAGCTCACACAAAGTTCCTTACGGCTGGGCGATACCCAACGGAAACTCTGACAGAGCAGGTAAGAGACAACGAGTGGATTTCATACGAAGAAGCACACCGGCGGTTGTCGGCGCTGCCAGCTCAGTTGGCGGGTTTCCGAGACCGGGGGGTACTGCGACCGGGGTGTCCCGCTGATGTCGTCGTCTACGACCCCGAAAATCTCAAAGTGCTTCCGATGGAAGTGGTTCACGACCTTCCCGGAGGGGAGTGGCGCCGAATCCAAAAAGCTTCTGGATATCGAAATGTGATGGTTAACGGCCAGATCACGATCGAAGACGACGAACAAACAGAAACCTACAGCGGCAAACTTTTGCGCCACGGAAAGTAAGAGATATATCCAGCTGTGGGGCGCTCGCGTTTAAGAACCTCAGTTCATACCTAGTAGTTGCGCTGCTCGTTCGGCTCGCTCCGCTACTGAATCTCGCATTCGTTCCAGATCAATTTCTTCATCCTGTTCACCCTGTTGGCCACCTAGGTAGCGGGCGTAGACGCCTTCTCCGATGCAGGCTAAGCGCCACTGTGCAAATGCTCTGTAGTAGTTAATTGAATTTATGTCAGAGCCCATTTGTTGAACATAAAGTGCAGCTAAGTCATCCTGATTAAGAAATCCCGGCAGCCCAGTGCTTTCCGCGTCTCCAGTCGGATCGATTTCTTGAGGATCGTGCCAATAACCAAGCAGCCCTCCTAGATCTGCCATTGGTTCACCCAATGTGCACAGTTCCCAATCCAGTACTGCGATGACATCTCCATTTGAGTCGACCATGCAATTTGATAGTCGATAGTCACCGTGAGCGATGGTCGTTGGGTTCGGTTCAGGCATCTGCGACAGCAACTCCGATGCAACGGCATCCACTATTGGGAGTTCTCGAGTACGAGAACTTTCCCATTGGCCGGTCCATCGCTTGACTTGGCGTTCTATATACCCGCTCCTTTTGGCTAAATCCCCTAGGCCAACCTCATCAATGTTGACTTGATGCAACGCAACCAATGTTTGGATAAGAGACTGCGACATTGTCTCTCTAGCGACGGGCTCCATGGTGGACGCAATGTCTATGTCGCGAACAACGACGCCATCGACAAACTCCATAACGTAAAAATCTCGCCCGTTAATCGTTTCGTCCTGACACAAACCAACCATCTTTGGGACCGGTACCTCACTGTCACGGAGCGCATCCATGAGTCGATACTCGCGCGCCATGTCATGAGCAGACGGCAGCAACGGCCCCATGGGCGGTCGACGCAAAACAAATCGCGGCTGATCAGCGTCAAACACCGTAAACGTCATATTCGACCTACCACCCGCTATGAGCTCGTAGGTGAGCGGCCCCGAAAGATCAGCATGCTCACCGATCCAGTCGGTAACCCTGCTCACATCTATGACATCTGGAGACACATTGGCCACATCAGCTATCTATCAGAATTCACTCGCCTCGCGCCTTGCTGTCATCCAAAAACCTAGGCTGACGCTTTTCTTTGATTGCCTGCATCGCTTCTCGGTGATCGGCAGATCGTAGGCTTTCAAGGTGGCCGCGTTGTATGGCTTCGAGGTCGGGAGAAGTGCCTGCCAAGTTGTCGATAGCCAGTTTCGTTAATTTGACCGCATTGGGCGATAGCTCAGAAATAGTGGTGCACAATTCCTCGATTCGAGAATCAAGTTCACTTTCACTGACGACTTCTGTGAGATACCCCACCCGGAGTAGCTCTTGTGCGCTAATAGTTTCCGATGTGAGGAATATTCGTTTGGTCGCGGACGCTCCGACCCGTTGAACAAACCTATGGATTCCGCTGGCGTAGTACTGGATTCCTATGCGGGTAGCTGGCATTCCTAAAACGATTTTCTCTGTTCCCACTCTCAGGTCGCAGGCAACCGCTAAATCCGTTCCACCTCCGTGAATATTTCCACTTAAGACTGCGATCGTTGGGACGTTCACGTCTGCCAAGGCATCGCATACGTCCCCGAAATCAACTTTCGGGCGTTCTCCTTCCGCTAACGCCCCAAGGTGATAACCCGAACACCACGACGGTCCTTGAGCCTCCAGTGTGACTATCCGGATGGAGGGATTGCTCTCTATGGCCTCCAAATGACCGAGAATCTGTTCGAGGTCTGCTGGCTCTAACCGATTTCTTTTGTCGGGCCGTTGCAGGACCAGTCGCGCTCGGTGACCGGTAAGTTCTAGCTTTGGAACATCGCCAGCGCCGTCGAGTCCCATGAGCTAGTCGAACACCAGAATGGATCGACCCGCGACCCTACCGTTCTCAAGGTCTTCGACGGCCAGTCCAATATCGTCGATGGAGTATCGCTGAGTCACTAATGAGTCAAGGTCAAGAATGCCGTCTCTGTGCCATTCGATAAATCGGGGTAGGTCTTCTCCCGGTTCACAAGAACCGCCAAGGCTGCAAATGTAGGCCCGTTCGCCAATGAACATATGGCGACTATCCAGTTCTATAGGTGTTTGAGGTACGCCGACTAGGACAGCGGTGCCGCCCTTGGTTTGACCAAATTCTCCGCTGCGAACGATTTCGGATATCTGTTTCATCGTTGAGGCGTGCCCGATGCAGTCGAATGCATAGTCAACGCCGCTAACCGGTTGACGCAAAATGTCAAACTGGCCTTCAACGGGAGTTAGTTCTTTGATTACTGCAACAGCATCAACATCAGCTGCGTTTACGCCATGCGTTGCACCGAATTTCTTTGCAAATTCTAGTTTTGTGTCGTCAAGGTCTACTGCGATGATGGGATCAGCACCCAAGTGCGCTGCAGCGGCCACCGCTGAAAGTCCCACTCCCCCGACGCCAATGACTGCGACGCTGTCGCCCGCTTGAACTTGAGCAGTGTGGAGCACTGCGCCTGCACCGGTAATGACAGCGCATCCAATGATGCTGTCGGTCTCGCGGTCAATGTCGTCAGGTACCTTCACGACGTACATTTCGTCTGCGATGGTGTGAGTGGCCCACGTGAAGACGTTAATGCTGGTCGCTGTGCGGCCATCTGGTAATTCCAACGCCGTAGGTCCTCCTTGCCGTCGAGCCTGAGATTGGTTCTTTGGCACCCACGTCACCATGACAGTGTCACCCGGTTCCAGGTCTGTTACTGATTCACCAACAGCTTCGACTTCACCTGTTGATTCGTGACCGAGGATCGCCGGTGCCTGTCTGGGGTTGTGAATGGTATGCAGTTGGCTGTGGCATATCCCTGACGCGAATTGGCGCACAACGACTTGGTTGGGCCCAGGGTCGGGCAGCGTCACATCGACCACTTCTAACGCTTGATCCTGTTCTTGTGGAACAACTACTACCCGAGCTTCAGTCGACATTAATGATCCCCCTTTTCTCTGCTTTAGAAGTTACGCATAGCGTAAACATTCATCGAATCTAGACTTTAGGTGGGAACTCGCAGTGGGCGCCCGTCTATGTCAGGCCGACTATCTGTCGATAGCCACAATTGAGTCGGTTCCAAGTCACTCCATATGTTGGCGAGCGCCATGGGGCGAGCATCCAAGATTCCTCCGGTTGCAGAATCAACGGTTCCAGAGAAGACAATCTGATTTCCGTTCGCGCATCCCAGTACCGCTAGCGCGTGATCTAGTTCACCGAAATGCACTCCGATCCGCAGCTTGCGGTTACGGTCGTTAATTTCGCGTTGGGTTCTCCATTGGGCGACTACGGCATATTCCATAGCTACGCCAACGTCGTCAAAAGACGCCACTACCGGCAACTCATGATTGATCAACGCGGCTCCACCAGCTAAGAAGATTTCTTCTAAGAAATTTTTGGGGTTTTTCCCTTGAGGTTCACCCTCGAGTTCGTAATCGACACACACATATGTTTTTGGCCCCTTCGATTGATTTCCTGGCGGACGTGGTGTGTCGGCAGTGCTCAACTTGGCGCTGCAATTGTTGCTAGAAAATCCAAAACTGCTGCTACGAAGATATCGTTTCGGTCTCCTGCCACCATGTGAGCTGCTTCACCAACGTTTGCGTATTCAGAATGTGGGACAAGTGCTAAATATGCCTGAGCGCCTTCCTCGGAAAGGACGTCACTTAGGCCACCTCGGACGAGGAGGGAGGGGCAGTCAACGTTTCGCGCTGCTTCCTCTTGGCGAGGCACGCGATCTTTGAGTGAGCGTTTGCGACGCATGAATTCAGGATCCCAATGCCACCGATAACGCCCATCGGGCCACAATCGAACATTCTTGGCGAGACCGTCGAGCGTGCGAGGCCGCTTTCGGTGGGGTTGGTAGTTCGCAATGGCGTCAGCTACCTCTTCCAGTGAAGAGAATCCGTCTGGTGCTTGACCCATGAAGTCTCTGATTTTTCGGACACCGCCGGCCTCAATACGCGGAGCAGTGTCGACGAGAACTAAGGCGGCGGCGTCCACTCGGCCTTCGCCAACCGCAGTCAGCGAGGTTCCCCCACCCATCGACGCACCTACCAGTATCGGGCGTTGTTCGAGGCTGTCCACGACGGCGACTAGGTCTTCGACGAGGGCGTCGTTGGAGTAATCGCCGTCGGGTGCCCAGTCACTGTCACCGTGTCCGCGTGCGTCGAGGCTGACTGCCAGATAGCCGGCTTCAGAGAGCTTTTGTCCCGCACCTTTCCAAGCATGGCGAGTCTGACCTCCACCATGTTGAAGAATGACCAGTGGCCCTTCCGTGCCGTAGATATCAGCGGCTACTTGCAGACCACCCGAAGCGGGAATCATTTTGTGAGGCTTGGGGGCTCCGTCAAGAGGAGCACCCCGTTCAGCCTTATTCACGCTATCCCCTATTCCGACCTTCAGCTTTCGCGTCTGCTTGAGCTGCGCGTCGTTGGTCGCCAGCTGCCGCTAACGCTTCGCGATTCGTGTCATCAACGTTCATGAAATGCTCACGCCAGTCGTCGTTGCTATCAGCATCCCAAACAAAGGGCGTTTGTACTGTCGTGCGCGGTTCCCAGGCACGTTCCAACAGTTCTAAAGCCATGCCCGTGATCGCCGTTTGCATTTCGACATCGTCTGGCTTTCCTACAGGGTTTCCCAGAGGAAAGTCGGTGTACACGAAACGACTCACTCCACACTCTTCGACTATGTCTCTTGCGCTGCCCATCACAACCGTCGGCAGTCCAGCTTCTTCAAGGTGTCTTGCGACCAGACTCACGGTCTGGTGACATACCGGTCACAACGGCACCAGAATGACGGCATCGAGTTCGTCTTCCTGAGCGAACTCAAGGATTTGCGGGGCATCTCTCCGGCTGGTCCGTCGATGGCTGTAGTCGGTAGGAACTCCATAGAAACGTTCCGCTAGGGATCCGATTCTTCCTTGTTTGGCGAATTCGCGAAGACGATTGATCGGCAAATAAGTGTCGAGATCATCAGTATGAGTGTTGTCTTTGTCCCAGAAGAGGTCTTTGTTGTACAGACCGCCAAGCGCATCATCGCATCGAGCTGCGTAGGGTTCTTTCGTTGCCGAGCCCGCTACGGCATCTTTATCGACTTTTTTTTCGAAGAAAGAGGTGGTGACGAGTCCGACGCGGCATTCGTTCAGGGGTTTAGTGAGAGGCGCGAAGGGGACATGATGGTTGTAAGACCACTGGTAGGCCTGAGGGTATCCCTGAGCACCGTAATAGTTTCGTGACTTGTCTATGTAGCTGACATGAGAACGGTGGGTGCGTCGGTCAACAGCCATATTTCTCTCCCTGATAGGACAACACTCTTGATGGTAGGCGCAGAAAAGCGTTCGCGCCCAAATAGCGAACTACGGTCTCACTTAAGACACATCGGAGAACGCAATGACAGTTGAGATGCCCCCAAGGCCGCATCGCGGGTGGACCTTTCACGAAGTGCCTGTCGGCAAACGCTGGAGTACGTCAAGAAGAACGGTAACGGAGACCGATCTCATGGTCTACGCGACCCAATTCGGTTTTGTCGAAGGTCTATTTCTTGATGCCACAGGCTCTGAACGAGCGGGTTATTCAGGTCGACTGGTGCCCGGGAGCCTCGTGATGTCAATAGCTGAGGGACTCATTATTTCTGGGGGCGCTATAGCCGGAACCGGCATCGCATATCTCGGAGCAGAGGTCCACGTCAAAGGACCCACCTTTGTGAACGACACTTTGCAAGTGATAGCGGAGGTAACTGAAGCCAGAATGACTTCGTCAGGAGATCGAGGCATAGTCACTACCCAAAACGAGGTCTTCAACCAGGATGAACAGATAGTCATGGTGTACACCCCTACCCGAATGATTCGCACCGAACACGTCGACGACTAGCTTTTCGCAGATTGAGATGGAGAGGCAATGAACTCAAGCCGAGCCGGCAAGCGGGTCACACTCGACGAAGCAATCGATGCTATTCCCGAAGGGAGCGTTATTTATGTGGCCCAGGGGTCCGGTTGCCCTTACGGCTTTCTGACCGCGATCGACCAACGTCGGGAACAATTTCGACGTCTGCAGTTTGTTTCCGCGTTTTTGTTGGAACGCCCGGCTCCGATAGATCACTTGGGTGAGCCATTTAGTTGGCTCTCTTTGCAGCCAACAGGTGGGATGCGAGATGTACTTGATCACGAAGCATTCGGGATCATTCCTGGTCGTTATTCAGACCTTGATGGCATATGCAACCCCGACGGTCCGCTGCCCGCTGACGTCGTTGTGTGTCAGGTAAGTCCACCAGACAAGGATGGCAATTGCAGTCTGGGAACTGGTGTCGGAGGTCACGTGTCGCTTTTGAAAGAAGCTCCGCTTGTGATTGGGCAGATCAACAACGAGATGCCTTATGTTTACGGCGAAGGTGAGTGCTCTATTGAACATTTCGATTTCTTGGTGTCGGTAGATGAGCCTCTACCGGAACTGCAACCAGCTGTTACAGACACGGTGTCCGCAGCCATAGCCGACTTCATTGAACCGTTTATCCCCGATAGCTCGACGTTGCAATTCGGTATCGGGGCAGTACCTGACGCGGTGTTATCTAGTTTGCACGGTCGGAAGGATTTGGGGTTGCACGGTGGAATGATCAATGACGCCTGCCTCGAATTAATTGAATGCGGCGCGGTCAACAATCTTCATAAGGGTTGCGACGAAGGGGTATCAGTGGCAGCGGAGATCATGGGCACAAGAAAACTTTACGATTGGGTCGACCGGAACCCGTTGGTGAAATTGGCGCGAGGAGCTCACACGCACGGTATCTCGGGGATGGCTTCTGTTCAGAAGTTTGTTGCTTTGCAGTCAACGGTAGAAATGGCTCTCGATGGTTCCGCCAATAGTGAATTCGCTTCAGGTCGATTTATTTCGGGCCCTGGTGGTGCACCCGACTTTGCGTTCGGGGCTTCTATCGCTACTGGCGGACGGTCCATAATCGCGATGCCTTCTACCGCTGCTAAGGGCTCAGTGTCGCGTATCGTTCGACAATTAACTGAGGGGGCGCCTACAACCCTTCCTAGCTATTTGGCGGACATTGTCGTTACCGAACATGGCGCTGTTGAGTTAAGGGGTAGGTCTCTTGCAGAAAGAACTGAGCTGCTCATCAGCATCGCTCACCCTGACCATCGGGATGCTCTGACGGGCAGCTAAGTCCCACACCAAGCATTTTGGTAGTGGTTAAAGCCGCCGATATGTGGGAGTTTGGCCACTACTGCCGTATGCCATACCCGCCATGCGGTGCAAGTTACGAGAATTATGCATTCTGCCTATGAGTCGAGGGCCGCTTGCTAGAAGACCACCATCCACAATGTGTTCCTGACCTGTTATGAACAAGGAGTCGTCGCTGGCAAGGAAAAGAGCCATCGCTGCTATATCGGAACCCTCGCCACGCTTGGATAGCGGCTGAATTTCGGCAATGACTTCCTCTGCTTGTTCTTCGTTGCCGCTATGCATGAGCGGCGTAAAGATGACGCCGGGGCAAATTGCATTCACTCGAATGTTCTGAGGAGCTAACTCCACAGCCGTTGTTTTCGACAGGCTAACTACGGCAGCTTTCGCAGCAGAGTACGCCTGGGGTCCAGCGCCTCCGCCCATACCAGCTATTGAAGCCGTGTTAATTATGGAACCACCTTGACCTTGATCAATCATGACGCGCGCTGCATGTTTGGTTCCTAAAAAGATTGATCGAACCAAAATGTGGAACGTCTTGTCCCAATCATCTACCTCTAGTTCGGTGATGGGGCCGAAGGCACCGCCGATGCCCGCATTGTTAAATACGACGTCTAAACGACCGAACGCGTCGACCGCTAACTCGGTCATTGCTGCTACGTCATCTTCGACAGATACATCCGTGACTGTGAAGCGGACCTTACCTTCGTACCCTTCGGCACTTAGTTCCTCAAGGACGGCACGACCATTCTCGGCGTTCAGATCACCAACTACGACTGAGGCGCCCTCTTCTAAGAATCTACGAACTGTAGCTAATCCCATTCCACTGGCCCCACCAGTAACAATTGCGACTTTTGATTCAAGCGCTCCACTCATGATCTTTCCCCTATCTGACTTTGCAGTGTCATTGTCGCTCAATCGCGGGGCTTCGTGCTCGCTATTCGCACTACGGTCCCGTTATGGATCTAAATCTGACTGGCAAAAAAGTCATAGTAACCGGTGGCTCAAGGGGCATCGGTTTGGGTTGTGCTATCGCATTGGCACGCGAAGGCTGCGATGTGCAACTCGCTTCGCGGAGTCAAGAAAGCCTTGATGCCGCAAAGTCATCAGTGCTTCAAGCGAACCCCAATGTGACAGTTGCAACTCATTCAGTCGATTTATCTAAATCCCAAGACCAGTCGGCGTTGGTGTCAGCGGCCGGAGAAGTTGATATTTGGATTAACAACGCTGGCGCTATACCGGCCGGAGATATCGCAACTATTGACGAGCAAACTTGGCGCACTGCTTGGGATTTGAAAGTTTTCGGTTACATAAATTTATGCCGACAGGTGTACCGCCTAATGGTCAAGCGTGAGAGTGGTGTGATCATCAACGTGATTGGTGCCGCTGCAGTAAGGCCGCAGCCCACCTACATCGCTGGGGCTGTTGGTAATTCCGGTCTCGTCGGACTTACGACGGCCCTCGGAAGTCAGAGCCTTAACCACGGCGTTCGGGTTCTGGCCATTAACCCAGGCTTGATTGTGACCGATCGGATGGGTGACATCTTAAAACGTGAAGCTATTGATCAATTTGGAGATGCCGACCGCTGGGAAGAACTTATTCCTGAGGATCCCGCGCCAGGCACAGTTGAACAATGCGCGGACGTAGTTACTTTCTTAGCATCGGCGCGCGCTAGCCATATCAGCGGAACTACTTTGACTGTGGATGGTGGTGCTTCAGCTAGATAGGGCTGCTCTCTGAAAGAATGTCCATAGTTTGGAGGAGGACCATGGCTACGACTATTCAACGCGAAGGGCTACCAGATCAGGAAATGCACGAAGTGCATAGAATCGAGTGCGACGGCGCTATTGACGCGGACGGTCACATTCTTGAGCCTCCCGACCTTTGGGATGAGTACCTGGAATCCAAATACAAAGATCGGGCCTTGAGGATTTGTGTAGACGAGAACGGCCTTGAGGAACTAGAGATCGGCGGGCAGCGAAGCACAATGAGCCGGCGGGGCTTCCCCGCGACCTTAGGAGCGATGGGCGCACCCGATCTCGCAGATATTCAACGCAACCCTGACCGGACCTACCTTCACGAGGCGCCATTTGGTTCGATGGATCCGGGTCAAAGGCTGAAAGTGTTAGATGCCGAGAATCTTGATGCGGCTGTGATTTATACGACAGTCGGTTTGTTGTGGGAAGCAGAGCTGGAAGATCCGGAGTTGAGTCAGGCGTATACACGCGCCTACAACCGTTGGGTCGTCGATTTCTGTCGGGACAGCGGCGAGCGCCTAGTACCTTCAGCCCATCTTTCGTTAACTGATCCTGAAGCTGCTGCAGTTGAACTTCGACGCGCGGTGAACGATGGGGCGAAGGGTTGTTATGTCGCTCCATTTACTCATAACGCCAGTCCATTGGGTCATCCAGATAACGACGTCGTCTTTGCCGCCGCCCAAGAACTTGATGTGCCATTCGCAATCCACCCAACTTTTGAACCGCAATGGACTAAGGGCAGTCGCATGGGCGCTTGGGAAAACGTCAAACAGTTGCGATTGACTGCTTCGGTTACCGCCTCTGATGGCGTCCGGCACCAATTCACGACCATGTTTGACTACGGAGTATTCGATAAATTTCCTGAACTCAAAGTCCTGGTGCTCGAGTCAGGCGGCGGATGGATCGGTTATTGGTTGGATCGAATCGATGCGGTGTACGCGCACACGTTCGTTGGTACACGAGTACCTCTCGAGTTGAAACCCAGCGAATATTTCATGCGGCAGATCTGGATCAGTTGCGACCCCGATGAGCGAACTATTCCGTCGTTAGCTGAACGTTTCGGGTATGACCGATTCATGTGGGCATCGGACTTTCCGCATGCGGATCACACTCCTGAATATGTTCACGACCTCAACGAACTTGTCGCTATGTTTCCCGAACAACATCGACGGGCGTTTATCGGTGATAACACTCGGACGCTATTTGGGTTGTAAGCACTCAATCTTTAGCAGGAGATGATTAACACTCCGGATCGAGCTTTGGGGAAGAAATATGTGGATTTAGGTGGCATCACTAGATCCGCATCGGCGATGTCGAACACGTCTTCGAGCTCAGCTGGAGCCAAACGAATTGTTGCCGGGGTGCTAATGGTTCCTGCGCCCGAAGGATGGTAGGAAAGTCTGGGGTCGTCGGCTTCGTGGATGCCAAATAGTTCAGGAAGCACGATTGAATGAACAAACTCTGAATCTAAGCCGCTGGGATCTTTGCGTTCCGCCCAAAACCAGTCGTCACCAAATCGGAGTCTTAGTACACCTTTATCTGCTGGTTTCGTGGATTCCGATTCTGATGATCCTCGAACATCACACCATTTCGAGAGCCCGTCGATTGTTTTTCGGGGCAGGAACTCGATTTCGTCGATGTCGCGATCGAAACTGCCAATACATAGTTCGGAGGGTGGCACGTACGCGACAAGAACTTCATCAAAATTCGCTTCTCTCGCTGCTGCTATCCGATGGTGGCCATCAATGATGTACAACACCTCAAATTCTGTCTCAAGATGGGAGTTGATTTCCCAGAGGCTTATTTGCGTACCGTCCGTGGCAGTAAAGGTCGTCACAAGTTCGGTGGCGTCTGATTCTTCCAAGAGTCGGAGATCTAGATCGTCGGAGCGTGAAGTGACTACCACCGGACTAGACATAGAACGCACTTGCCTGAAATGCGCGGCTAACGCTTGTACCCGACCAGGATGAACAGCTTCATGCGGCCGCGGATCAACCTCCGCCAGATTGATCGCACCAATAATTGACCTTTGCGTAACTCCTTCTGCGTCTATTTTCTGCAAAAAGAGGCACTCTTTGTGTTGCTCTGTGTAAGCGCCGGCGGAAATCAATTCGTTGAGAGCAGCATTACCTTCGGTGGCGAGGCGAAGATGTTCTGAGGGATGCTCATGACTTGCATCCGCCGATCTGGTGACGTGCAAAAAAGAGTGGGGATGTTGCTCTAGGTGCTGTGTTCGCTGTTCGGATGTCAACGCATCGTAGGGCGGCGGGACCACAGCAGGGGCCCAGCTCCCCTCAATCACCGCGGCTGTAATCGGTCGGATCACGTCGTGCACCCCTCGCAGAGAGATGAAACTAGTCCAGGTTACGTACCGTCGGAAACCCCACATGCGTCCAAGTAACTACTATCAGTGAGATCGCGCCACAAATAGTGACTACGTTTCCCGCGCCGATCGAGGTCGCTGCCCAGCCGAGCAGCAAAGCTCCTAAAGGCATTAACCCAAACTGAACCAACAAATAGAGCCCCATAACCCGACCCATGATGTCCTTGGGGGTAGTTGATTGGATCAGACCTTGGTTCATGGTGATGAAAACACCGCCTGCGAGACCCATAAGGAAGAACAGCAGTATCAGAACACCAAAAGACGAAATCTGACCCATGCAAAGGACAATTGTCGAGCCACACATCATCGCTCGCTGAAACTTTCCCCCTTTGCGTTTCATGTCTCCTTTGCGCATAACGATCACTGACGTGATCGCCACACCTACGGCCATAGCTCCCAACAGGTACGCCATGTCCCCACTATCTCGGAGAAGTTCTTCTTTTAGCTTTGCCTGCATGGTGACCATGACTGCTGCATTAACGCTGACAGCTGCAACTGCAAGCAACAAAAACAGCACCCGGAGTCGAAGGTCGCCCATGACATGTCGAAAAGCTGATGCAGCTTCTTGCAAAAGGCGTCTCTTCGGGACTTCGCGAACTGGAGGTGTTCGCATACCTCGTAGCGCTAACAAACCGGCAGTCAGCATGATCAGTTGCAGGCCGTATACGCCTTCAAATCCGTAGAGGGCACCAGCGACCTTTATTAGCGGAGCTGAGAGAATCATGCTGATGGTCATTGCTAAGGCATTCACAGCAACTGCATTCATCAGCAGACGGTCCGGGACCAGTAAAGGAATCAAAGCCTGGCGCACCGGCTGGCCGAATGATTGCGTTACGCCAGATAGAACAGACAGCGCAAGAACCCACCCATAGCTGAGTCGATCTGCGGCTAGTAGCAGCAATGTTGCTGCGACAACAACGATGAGGCCTAACTGGCTTCTGAGCAACAAGGTTCGGCCATTAACCCGGTCGGCGAGCGCTCCTGCCTGCATGACTATGAAAGCCATCGGGATTCCCAGCATGAAAACAGCCAAACCTTGCCGCGTCTCGTTTCCCCCGAGGCCATCAAGGACGAGCCAGCCAACAGCGAAGCGCTGCGCATTGGCCACAAACATGTAAACGAGGTTGTTGACCCATAGCCGCCGATAATCCGGAAGCGAAAGAGCGTTCTGAGGTTCGTCGTCGGAGGCACCGTCAGAATCTGCAGTTGCGCCAGGATCGCTCACTCGGCGATTCTGCTGCACAAAAGACTCCCTGACCTCATTTACCGGAATCTTTTTGAGACTTGTTTCATCTGAGGTGCGCTGGTCTCGGGTCAGCAAGTCGACCCAAAGGTGACTGAGCGCGCAACCCGCCATCGACCACGATGGCCTCCCCAGTGACGAACGAAGACTCTTCGCTGGCCAGCCAGACCGCTGCGCTAGCTATCTCTTCGGGGCGACCTAGCCGCCCAATTGCATGAGCATTCAAATTCTTTTCGAGTGCTGCGGGATCTTTCATCATTCGTTGAACCGGTGGGGTCTCGATGGTCCCTGGACACACTGCATTCACTCGGATTCCGTCAGCAGCGTGATCAGTGCTCATTGCTCTCGTCAAGTTAATGACCGCTGCTTTACTAGCTGCGTAAACAACAGCGCCTCCGTCTCCGTGTAGCCCAGAAATAGATGCGGTGTTAATGATTGAGCCGCCACCCGATGAAAGCATGGCCGGTATTGCGAACTTTCCGCCGAGGTACACCGATCGCACGTTGACTGCCATGACGAGATCCCAGTCGTCGACGTCTAGTTCCAAAACGGTGCCGGGTCTGAGCGTTCCTGCGTTATTGAACATGACATCGAGACGTCCGAACTCGGTAACAGTCGAATCGACTAACGCCGCGACCGAATCAGCTTCGGCGACGTCAACCTCTATCGCCATTGCATGGCCACCGCTGTCGTTGATGTCAGCAGCAACTGTTTCGGCTTTACCTAGTCGGGTGTCTGCGACAATGACCGCAGCTCCCTCCTGAGCGAAACGTCGTGACGTGGCTTCGCCAATTCCAGAAGCTCCTCCAGTCACGATCGCTACTTTGTTGTTTAAGAGCATTGCGTCACCTCTAGAAGTTAAGACGGCGCGAACTTAGCGGCAGTAAGGTCCCTCTCGCGAGAAATAACCCATGGAGGTTGCTGTGGCGAGCCCGGAATATCATCGAATACGAGACATCATCGCTTCGAGACGGAATACGAGCGGTCGCCCGGTCAACATTGAGAAGTTCAGAGCCAACATGGAGTCCACTGCCCGAGGTCTCCCTCCAGGTGTCAATGGAACGATGGTCGACGCGGATGGTGTCACTGCTGAACTTCAAGCAGTTAGCGACGCCGCGAAGGAAAAACTTGTCATCTATTTTCACGGCGGCGGGTACATAGGCGGGTCAATCGCTTCGCACCGAAATCTGACCGGTCACCTCGCTTTGCAATCAAACTTGAGGGTTCTATCTGTTGAATATCGACTGGCGCCTGAACATCCGCACCCTGCGCCAGTAGAAGACGCTGTTACCACTTACCAGTGGGCGTTGTCACAGGGGTACCAAGCAGCGGATGTCGTGCTAGCCGGTGACTCTGCGGGCGGCGGGCTCACTGCGGGATGTTTGGTGGCTCTGCGGGAACAACAGCTGCCTCTCCCAGCAGCGGGAGTTTTGATCTCTCCCTGGCTAGACCTGTCGTTGAGTGGCGAGAGTATGGTCACTAACGACGACAATGACGCTTCTATTTCGGCAAACTCGATGCCTCGGACTCGAGAACTTTTCGTTACCGAGGACCAAATCAGTGATTCTCTCGCATCGCCGCTGGAAGCTCAACTCGGTGGCCTACCTGCATTGTTGATTCAGGTCGGCGATGAAGAGGTTCTGTTGTCAGACAGTCAAAGATTCGCTGAGAAGGCGACTGCTGCGGGAGTGAGCGTTGACTTACAGGTATGGCCTGAAATGTTTCATGTCTGGCACGCATGTGTCGGTTTGTTCGAAGAAGCAACCGCAGCTATCGATAGCATCGCTGAATTCATTCATCAAAGATTCGAAGCACCTAACGAGTGACGCTCAGCGACGCTAACTAGGCGGGGGGTGTCGTTCGGATCACCCCACTGTTCAACAGAGCGGAGTATGTGTCGTTGTCCAGTTCTGCTAACTGCAGTGCTGCGAAATCGTTGTGTTGGCCCATAGTGGCTGCGGGTCGGCGCATCGTTGCGGGCGTCAGGGCGAGGCGCGCCGCGAAACGCGGCCAAACATGAGTTCCTGCTTCAGGGTGTTGAAGTGGGACAAAGAATTGGGTGCTTGCGAGCTGCGGGTCGTTCACTACGTCTGCTGCGTCGAAGACCGCTCCAGCTGGCACACCGGCTGCTTGGAGTTCCATCATGAGCGAAAAGTCATTTCGTTGGGCAGTGAACGCTGCTAACCGCGCATCGATGGCGTCGTGGTCTCGCCATCGATGAGCTGCGTCTAGTTCTTCAAGGTCGCTC
>DJZU01000059.1:0-22400 GCA_002448715.1 Candidatus Neomicrothrix sp. UBA6944
CGCATTGACTCCTGAGACCACTGGGATCATCGGCAAACAGGAACTCGACCTACTCCCTGAGCATGCGTGGATTGTGAACGTCGCCCGGGGCGGTCACATAGTGACCGCAGATCTGGTGGAAGCGTTACAGAATGGGGCGATTGGGGGCGCTGCTCTTGATGTCACCGACCCAGAACCCTTACCCAAGGGTCATCCCCTGTGGACGTTGAAGAATTGCATTATTACCCCACACATAGGAAATACCCCTGAAATGGGTATCCCGCTCCTTGCTGAGAGGGTGAGTGAAAACGTACGGAGACGCATCGCAGATCTACCCCTGATAGGACCCGTAGATGTCGACAGGGGTTATTAAGCGTCAGGCTCGAAGCGTGGCTTGGTGGGTGCTCTCCACCGCTTCGATGCAACGTTGACGTACGGCTCCGACTTCCTCATCAGTCATAGTTTTGTCGTTCGCCTGAAGTCTCAGGGAAAACGCCAACGAGCGCACACCTTCATCTAACTGTTCGCTACGAAAAACATCAAACAAGCGCAACGATTGGAGTTCTTCACCTGCGGCGTTTCGCAGGGTTGTTTCGATTGCCGAGGCCTGGACCTCATCGGCAACAACAAACGCTAGGTCGACGTCACTTGAAGGAAACGTCGAGACTGGTTGGTAAGGGGTGCCCTGGACCGCAATGGCAGCTTCGATAACAAGATCAAGTCTGATGTTCAGCCATGCACATCTGTCTTCAATTTCATAGCTTCGCAAAACGGCGGGATCGACTTCTCCAACCAAACCGACCTCTGTGTCCCCAATGTTGATCCGGGCTCCTCTGGTGGGGTGGAGTCCCGCTAGGCCATCGGTGTTGGTCAACTCGAATTCCAGTTTCAGGGCAGACCCTAAAGCTTTAAGCAGTGAGATCGCGGCAAAGGCATCAGCCTTCGATATCAATGCTCCTAAATGCTCGTTCTCCACCGGTAATGCCAACGAATCATCTGAAGCCGCAAATACAGCTCCAGTCTCAAACAATTCCACCCCAGTGTTTCGATGTGAATAGTTATAAGAGACTGCTGTCAACAACCCGGGCAGCAGCGAGGGTCTTAAGACCGATTCTTCAACTGCTAATGGATTAAGTAAGCGCACCGGCTCTCCAACAACCAAACCGGACTTCTCGATGTCACCCGGCGCCAGGAATGGGTTAGGCATTGCTTCAATAAGTCCTGCACCGGTCATGGCCTGCCGGATCACTCGACGAAGCTTTTGCTCTGGGGATAGCTGACCCGCGTCTGGAGATCGAGGAACAGTTGTCCCCAATCGTCCATAGCCGTAATGACGCGCTACCTCTTCAGCAATATCGGTTTCGGTTTCAGTGTCGGGTCGAAATGAGGGGATGGTCACCAGTTGGACATCCCCGTTATCAGTCGGTTCGACTCCAAAACCAATAGGAGTGAGTAAGTCTCGTATTTCTTCAGACGAGAATTCTCGACCCAGCAACATGCTGACTCTGGGGGTTCTCACTGGAACCGAGATGATGTCGCGAGTCGTGCCTGCTACGTCAAGCACTTCCCCTACTACTTCAATGCCACCAGGAGTGATTTCGTTGAGTAGGTGACAGAACCGTTCGACGGCGGTCACGCTTATCTGCCAATCGGTACCTCTCTCAAATCGGGCTGAGGCTTCCGATCTCAAGCCGAGTCTCTGTGAAGTTCTAGCTATCGACTCTGGTTCCCAGCAGGCAAGTTCGAGCAGGACTGAGGTAGTGCTGTCAGATATTTCGGTCGACGCGCCACCCATTACACCAGCTATACCAATGGGTTCATCTTCCTCGTTGACGATTAGGCCATCGTTGGGTTGAAGTGTTCGCTGTTGGTCATCAAGGGTTGTGATGCTTTCCCCACTTGATGCCCGCCGAACGCCTACATGACCGTTCGACAGGAGCGATAAGTCATATGTGTGATTGGGAGTTCCGAGTTCGAGCATTACATAGTTGGAGACGTCGACAACAGAGTTGATGGGACGCATACCCAGCAACGTCAAGCGCATTTGCATCCATAGGGGAGATTCTCCAACGCTGACACTTGTCAGTACTCGACCTGTGAATCTGGGACATAGGTCGCCGTCGGCTATCTCGATATTTGCTAGGCCTTCCTCGGAGCCGGTTGAAGCTACCGGCCATTGGGGGATTTCAAATGGAACATTCAAACGGGCTGCCAAGTCCCGTGCCACCCCTGCGATTGACATCGCATCCGGACGATTCGGGTTGATCTCCAGGTCCCACAACACATCGCCGATGAGCCCCAACTCTTGCATCAGTGGGGCGCCCGTCTCAAGATTGTCGGGCAATATCATTATGCCGTCGTGATCGGCACCTAAGCCAAGTTCCGCAGCGGAACAGCACATGCCATTAGAGATTTCTCCCCGCATTTTTCTCTGCGCGATTTCCATGCCGTCAGGCATCACTGTGCCAATTGTCGCGAACGGAATCAGGTCACCGACCGACATGTTGAACGCACCGCAGCAAACTTGCATTGGATCGCCGTTGTCTATTTCAACGTCCACAAGCTGGATTCTGTCCGCTTTCGGGTGAGGCCTGAGATCAGCAACTCTAGCTACTACGACACCGTCAAGTGAGTTGAGAATTCGGGTCTCTTCAACCGCCATCCCCAAATCGCTCATATGGTCCGCCAACTCGTGAGGGTCCCCTTCGATAGGGGCGAATTCGCGTAGCCAAGAGAGGAGAACTTTCATTTAGCGGCCTCCCTAGAACTGCTTAAGAAATCTGATGTCGTTGGTATACATGTCTCTTAAGTCTTTGATGCCATACCGCATCAGCGCTAAGCGGTCTATTCCGAAACCGAAGGCGAACCCAGTCCAGTCTTCACTGTCAACTCCGCAGTTTTCAAGGACGTTGGGATGCACCATTCCGCAACCGCCTAGCTCAATCCAGCCGGTTCGTTGACAGGTCTGGCAACCATCTCCCTCGCAGATCACACAGGTGATGTCGAACTCGGCGCTCGGTTCGGTAAAGGGAAAGTAGGACGGTCGTAGGCGACTACTAATTGCGCCTCCGAAATAAGCGGCGGTGAATTCGTTTAAGGTTCCTGCCAAGTCAGACAAACTGATGCCTCGATCTACGACAAGTCCTTCTATTTGATGAAACACCGGCATATGACTGGCATCTGCGGTATCTCGCCGGAACACACGTCCTGGACACACCGTGTAGATAGGTGGGGCAGTCTTTTCCATGACTCGCACCTGGACTGGTGAAGTATGGGTGCGCAACAAGATGTTTGTTGCTTCTCCCCCATCGCCGTCACCTATCTCGGTGCGTTCACCAAGATCCAAATAGAGCGTGTCGAACATCGACCTAGCAGGGTGCGCAGCGGGAAGATTTAAGGCTTCGAAGTTGTACCAGTCCGTCTCTGCTTGTGGTCCTTCTGAGACTGTGAACCCCATGCCAACAAAGACATCTTCGAGGCGTTCCATGGTTTGCGTTACCAAGTGCAGGTGACCACGGGCTGGTGTTTCCAGCGATTCGGTGAGATCGAGTCGTTCTGCTTCCAGCTGAGCTCGCCGAAACAAGGACTCGAACTTTTCTCTGGCCGATGCGTGTGCTTCGCGGACGTCCTGTTGCGCTTGGTTTAAGGCTTGCCCAACAGCAGCTCGTTCTTCCTCCTCGACTTCGCCCATAAGGCGTTTGAGACCGCCGAGTGTCGACTTCTTCCCGAATAGCATCGGCTCTATAGCTTTCAGACTTTCCGAGTCATCTGTCTTTTCAATTTCGCTAATCGCAGCGGCCTGTGCTTCAGCTATTTGCTCGTAGACACTCACACTGTGAAGGATACGGCCAGTGGGGCGACTACCCGAAGTCAATAACGCAATGAGTTGTGATCGGCAATTTCAATACCGCATGCGGTACATGAGTAATCCGGCGGCAACAGCAACATTTAATGATTCAACGAAGGGCTTCATAGGTACGCTGACAAAAGCATCGGCCCGATGCGCTACCGCTTCTGACAGGCCGTGAGCTTCGCTCCCCATGATGAGCGTCATGTGGTCTGAGAGTTGGAGTGCATCAAGTTCTGTGGTGCCTTTTGAGTCGGTGGCGACCACGAAGTGACCCGCTGCAAGGAGCGCATCAAGACCGGATTCGAGATCGAGGTTTCGCAGAGACTGCATAGCAAACGAAGTGCCAGCGCTCGCTCGAATTGCTTTCGGGCTCCACAGGTCTGCTGTTCCTTTTGAAGTAGCTATAGCGTCGAACCCAGCCGCTACGGCCGTACGAGCAATAGCTCCTAGATTGCCCGGGTCTTGGACAGCGTCGACAATCACTACGCGTCGATGCTGCGCCAGGGACTGGATCTCCGCTTCTTTGATTGTTGCCACTGCAAGTATTCCCTGTGGAGATCCGCTGTCTGCGACTCGATCTAATGATTCTTTCTCGACCTCGTGACACGGCACACCTGACCTTTCGAAGCCCTTGATGATGTCGAGTCGATCTAAGCAATAGAAGATGTCTTGGATGTCAGCGCCAATCTCTACAGCGGTTCTTATAGCGCGCGGGCCTTCAATAACAGCTTGGTTTTCGCTGTCTCGAAAACGGCGATCGCTGACCAGGCGCCCGAGACGCTTAAGTCGGGGTGACTGGGAGGAAAGAGTCAGCTTGCTTGCCGGGCTGACTCGGCTTTTGCGACCAGCTTGCTGAACGCCTCAGGGTCGTTCACGGCCATCTCAGACAGTATTTTTCGATCGACCTGCACTCCGGCAGCGTTGAGACCGTTAACAAGCTTGCTGTAGCTAGTTCCGTTTTGTCGGGCCGCTGCATTAATTCTCTGAATCCAAAGTCTCCGAAATTCGCCTTTGCGGGCTCGACGGTCTCTAAACGCGTAGTTACCGCTGTGCATCACTTGCTCGTTGGCCGCTCTATATGAACGACTCTTGTTGCCGTAATAGCCCTTGGCTTGTTCCAAGGTCGCTTTTCGACTCTTTCTGCCTGCTACAGAACGCTTTACTCGTGCCACTTGACGTCTCCTCTAAGAATGGTTTCTACTTGCCCAACATCTTGTTGATGCGCGGCAGGTCGGCTTTGCTGATTTCACCTTCGAGAGCTAAGCGACGCTTCCTTTTAGCGGACTTCTTTTCGAGGATGTGGTTTCTGCCCTGCTTGCGCCGGACAAGTTTGCCTGAACCACTGGTTTTGAACCTCTTTTTGGCTCCACTGTGTGTCTTCATTTTGGGCATGACGTTTCCTTATCGAAGGGTTCGAGAGTTCTGTTTGTCAAATATCGGAGCATTGCCCCGCTCCCTAGGGGTTTGGATCTTCTTCGTTTTTCTTCCGGCGTTGTCTCGCTGTCTTGTCGGGGCTCAGGACCATGGTCATGTTGCGGCCGTCTAGCTTGGGAAATTGGTCCACTTTCCCGACCGTTTCCACGTTCTCCGCAACTCGTTCAAGAATTTCTCGTCCCAACTCCGGATGGAAGACTTCTCTTCCTCGGAACATGATGGTGATCTTGACTTTGTGACCGTCTGAGAGAAACTTCTCTACTTTGGTCGTCTTAGTGTCAAAATCTCCTTGTCCAATCTTTGGCCGATATTTCATTTCCTTTAGGGAAACGGAACTTGCTTTCTTTCTTGACTCTTTCGCCCGTTGAGATGACTCATATTTAAATTTGCCGTAGTCCATGATCCGACATACCGGAGGGTTGGCATCTGGAGCCACCTCTACCAAGTCAAGATCTAGTTCTTGGGCAATGCTTAGTGCTTCTGGCAAGGGTTTGATACCGATTTGTTCCCCATCCGGGGCTACTAGTCGGACCTCCCGCACTCGAATCTCTTCGTTGATTCGAGCGTCGCCTTCATCTGGGCGTGCTATGGCCTTACTCGCTTAACCAAGGACATTCTCCTAGTCCGTTGATGGCGCCTCTCGCTAAATGACGAAAAGCGGACACAGTTGGTGTCCGCCTCACATATCGATGTCGCCAACAGCCGAAACTGTTTGCCAAACCGACAGGGACCAAATCACACCTCTCGGCGGACCGGTGGGGGCGAAACCCCTCTTGCATCTGTTGTTGAGGGCGTAGGGTAGCAGGGTAAAGACAATTTCCGGACAAGCAGCAACCATCTTTGGTTGCTGCGCCAGTGTGAAAGAGGGCACGTGAGCAGCTTTTGGACTCCTTCTGGAGAGCATGAAGTTCCCAATGAGGACAATGAGGGCGCCGCCTTCGATCCTCAGGTGTCAGGAGCGGTAGACGCCGAAATAGACCCTGAAACGGCAGCAGCAATGGAGCAGCAACTCCTAGAAGCCCAGGAACAGTTACTCTCCGTGCCAGCTGGCCAGATCGTTGCTAACCATGTAATCGGGCTATTCGAGTTAGCAGCGCTGCACCTGCGGGTCGATCCACCGAATCTAGATGAGGCCCGACTACCGATTGACGCTATGGGCATCTTGGTTGAGCAACTTGGCGAGCAACTACCCGAACATCAAACCCTGGCAGCGGCGCTACATCAAATCCGACTCGCGTTTGTGGAAGTACAAAACCAGACCCCCGATGATGAAACTTGATTGATTTCCGTTCTAGGGAACGATCTTAGAAATCGGGAGCTCGATCACATCAGTAGCGCCCAGTTCAAGAAGTTGAGGAATCAAGACGTTGATGTCGCTCTTGTTGACAACCGTCTCAACTGCGAAGCCTCCCCCGCCCCACAATTCGTTAACAGTTGGTGCCTTCATCGAAGGAAGCACACTTATCACTCCGTCAAGCTCTGACGCACCGACATTCAACTTCATCAGCACTCGTCCTCGAGCATCCAATACTCCGTCCAACAAGGTTTTGATCTGCTCCATCGCTTTGCGCTTGTCGGGATCTTCATAAGAATCGCCATTGGCGAATATTTCGGTGTAGCTCGTTAAAATCTCATCGATGATCTTGAGTCCTGCCGCTTTAAGAGCGCTTCCCGTTTCGGTCAAGTCGACAACAGCGTCCACAATCTCAGGTGCTTTCGCCTCAGTCGCTCCGTAACTAAGTTGCACGTCAGCCTCGATGCCTGCCGCAACAAAGTGTCGTCTGGTCAACTCGGGGTATTCGCTCGAAACCCGAACTCCTTGAGGTAAATCCGTGATGCTTTCATAGTCGCTATTAGCAGGAACCGCTAAGACAATCTTCACCGGCTTAGCCGTAACTTTGGAGTATTTGAGTTCTCCGAGTGAAACGACATCACTACCGGTCTCTTCGATCCAATCTCGACCCGCGATACCTACGTCGAACAATCCATTTGAGACGTATACCGGGATTTCTTGTGGGCGAAGAATTCGTACTTCAGCGATCCTTGGGTCATCTATCGTGGCTCGGTAGTCAACTTCGCTGCTCCGACGAACGGTAAGGTCGGCCTCTTCGAACAACTGGAAGGTTGCCTTTTCTAGAGAACCCTTCGGTAACACGAGCTTCAGCATGGTGTTGACGGTACCGGTCCAGCTAACTAAATCAGCAGTTAATTTCTTGATTCACCGGCAACGCGAAGCCCTGAAACCGATGTCTAACTCAAAAGGTTCAGTCCACCGATAAGTCGTCAAGACCTTCGATCATGTGACCAAGGCGCGCATTCTTCGTTCGAAGGTACGCCAAATTTTCCGGAGTGGCGCCGGTGGTGGTGGCGACCCGCTCGACGATTTCGAGTCCGTAACCTTCAAGACCACCTATCTTCGCCGGGTTATTAGTCATCAGCCGCATCTTTGTGACTCCGAGCTCCACAAGAATTTGCGCCCCAATGCCATACTCTCGGCTGTCGATCGGCAGACCTAATTCCAGATTGGCGTCGACCGTGTCTCGGCCTTCGTCTTGCAGGTGGTACGCAGCCATTTTGTGCCCGATGCCGATACCGCGACCCTCGTGACCACGCAGGTAAACCAGTACGCCAGCTCCAGCTTCAGATATTGCGTCGAGAGCCGTGTGAAGCTGACTTCCGCAATCGCAGCGCATGGATGCAAGAATGTCTCCTGTTAAGCATTCGCTATGAACCCGAACCAACACCGGCTCTGCACCCATTATTTGGCCGTACACCAGAGCTAGGTGTTCGGTTTCATCGAAATCTCGAAATACGTGGGCTGTGAAATCTCCGTATACGGTGGGAATCCGAGCTTGGGATACAGGATCGACGAGACGCTCGTTCGCTCTACGATAGCGAATCAAATCTGCTATCGAGATGAGCAACAGGTCATGTTCTTCGCAGAATTGTATGAGTTCTGGCAATCGAGACATGGTGCCGTCTTCGTTTACGACTTCAGCCAGAACCCCGGCGGGCTCACATCCAGCTAGCCGCGCTAAGTCGACCGCTGCTTCGGTATGGCCGGCGCGTTTCAGAACACCACCTGGCCGGTATCGAAGGGGTAAGACGTGACCCGGGCGAACAAAATCATGTGGTTCGCTGCTTAGAGATGCCAACAAATTAAGCGTTTTGGCGCGGTCACCAGCCGAGATTCCGGTAGTAGTTCCTTCCGCCGCATCCACAGTTATGGTGTAGGCGGTTCTCATAGGCTCGGTGTTGATGGCCACCATAAGGGGAAGCGCTAGTTCATCGAGTCGTTCACCGGTCATGGGAGCACACAAGACACCTGATGTGTAACGAACGAAGAATGCGATGCTTTCCGGCGTGGCATGTTCCGCGGCCATGATCAGGTCGCCTTCGTTTTCGCGATCTTCGTCATCGACCACTACTACTATTTCGCCGCGCCCAATAGCCTCGATCGCGTCCTCCACCGCAGCCAGCGGGGAATCGGAATCTCCAGATCTTTGGTTCCTAGATTTTGGTTTGGGCATCGCTCTGAACCTCTTCGGTGCCTTTTACGAGTTGTTGTCAGTGTGGGGGGCTAGGAGTCGTTCGACATACTTGGCAATTATGTCTACTTCTATATTTACGCTATCGCCCTCAACATAAGTTCCGAGGGTAGTTACTTCGAGGGTATGCGGAATCAAAGCTACTGAAAACGCTTGAGCTTTGGCGTTGAAGCAGGTCAGACTTACTCCGTCTACCGTGACTGATCCTTTTTCTACAAGGTAACGCTCCAGATTTTGCGGAATTTGGATTCGTAAATCCGGCCCTGGTTCGACAACAGTTCCGACCCCATCAACGTGACCTTGAACCATGTGTCCGCCTAACCGGTCAATGGATCTGACTGCGCGTTCTAGATTCACAGGATCACCGGGCTGTAAACCACCTAAAGAAGTTCGCCCAAGTGTTTCGGACACTACATCAGCTTCCCACCATCCATCTCCTAGGGCGACAACTGTTAGACAGCAACCGTTAACCGATATCGAGTCATCGATTTCTGTTCCCTGGGTTACGGTCTCAGCTGCGAAACGGTAGCGATCGCCGTCGTTGTTGACGAAAGATCCAAGCTCTTCGATCAATCCGGTAAACATCAATCTCCTTCTCTTGGTCGAAGCTCAACGCGAATGTCAGTCCCTATGTTGCGAATGTCGTGGATCTTCCCGCGCCATATATCGGCCATTGTCTCAGAACCTGCTCCTTCGAACACTGGCCGTCCGTCGTCACCGCCCATCAGTGCGGGGGCAATGTAAAAGATGTACTCGTTCACTAAGCCTTCTTTATGAAATTGGGCTGCGACATTCGCCCCTCCTTCGACGAGCAGATCAACCACCCCTCGTTCACTGAGACCACGGAGAAGTTCATTTAGATCTCCCTCAACTTCCCAGCATGGATGCACCGCTGCGTTGGGGGGAGCCTTACCCAACACAATTCGCTGCGGGTCAGAACCGGGAGCTAGGCGTGTCGTAAGGGACGGATCATCGGCCCGCACAGTTCCAGCGCCGACCAATATTGCGTCACATCTTGCTCGCAGCGAATGCACATCGCGTCGGGCTTCTTGGCTAGTGATCCATTCTGATGAACCATCTGGAGCCGCGATTCTTCCGTCGAGGGTTAAAGCTACCTTGAGTACCACCCACGGCGTTCCGGTCGTTCGCTGATATAGGTATGGTTCTAGCTGCGCCTCAACTGACTGTTGCTGAACTCCCGAGACAACTTCGAGTCCGGCGTCGCGGAGCGCCTGTAGCCCACTACCAGAAACTTTCTGATCGGGATCCTCAACACCAACTACTACGCGACTCAGACCCGCCTCAACTATGTGATCTACGCATGGAGATGTTCTTCCCTCATGACAGCAAGGCTCGAGAGTCGTCGCCAGCGTCGCTCCCTTAGTCATTTCACCAGCGAGATCGATCGCGACCCGTTCTGCGTGAAGACCTCCAGGGGGTTGCGTTGCCCCGTCATACAACTGGCCGTCAGAACCAAACACTACAGCCCCCACCCACGGGTTGGGAGCGGTCGTACCCCTGACTGCCGCTGCGTTTTCTATAGCCCTACTCATGAGGTGGGCGTCGGAAGGAGGGTTTGGGGTATTCACCGTTAATGCAGCCGTTCGCCGTGAAGTAACCGTAAGGCATGGGGCAGTACGTCGGCGACCGCCTCAAAACATTCCACACACCCTGCTGTCGAACCAGGGGTATTGATGATGATGGATCCTCCTACGATGCCAGCGACGCCCCTAGATAGCCGACCCAAGGGATTTATTAGCCGCATGGCTTCAGCTATTCCGGGTGCTTCTCTTTCTATGACTAGTCGGGTTCCTTCTGGAGTTAAGTCTCGTTCTGTGAACCCTGTTCCGCCTGTGGTGACGACTAGTCCACGAAAGTTACCTGTGAGATCAGTAAGAGCTTCAGCGACACTCTGCGCACCATCTGCAACGACTTTGTGTTCGACGACGTCATAGTTGTGGGAGTTGAGAGTCGCTACGAGGGCTTCGCCGCTTCGATCATCTCTAACTCCTTCAACCACGCCATCGGATACGGTCAATACTTTGGCCAGCAAGGATTTATCGTCAGCACCAGAGGTATGTGCATGGTGTCCAGATTCGCCGCTTTTTTCAACTGAAGCCATATCGGGAGGCTACCGCTCTGACTTGTGAAGCATTGGACCGTATCGGGGAACTAGGTTTTGTATATGAGTTACGCCAAAGATCGCACGTATTTGGATGCTGACAGTCATCTGATGGAACTACCGGACTTCCTGACCGCTCACGCGGATCCTACGATTCGTGATCGAATCCCCAAGATTGATTTCGATGCCGGAGCCCGGAGCAGCGATTCTTGGCGAGAAGCAGCCAAGACCGGGGCTCATTCACCTGAAACAGTTGCCGAATTGGTGGCTCTTGGAGATGGTCTGATCGCGGGCCCGAAAGGCTATTACGCGCTCGGTGCCTTCAACAAAGATGAACGTCGAATGGCGTTAGATCTCCTTGGCTTCGATCAACAATTTGTGTTCTCAACCTTCAGCGCGCCCATCGCATTTGACCCTAAAGCCGATCTGGATATCCGCTATGGCGCAACGCGAGCACACAACCGAGCGATGGCCGAGTTCTGTTCGGATGATCCGCGCCTTATCGGGGTTGCGTTGCTTCCCCTTGACGAGCCCGACAACTCTATGGAGGAACTCGACTTTGCAATCGCTGAGGGACTGGAAGCTGTGTGGGTTCCTCATAGACCGGCTGGCGGCGGTTCCCCCGGGCACAATGATCTCGACCCCGTATGGGCACGTTTAGCCGAGGCGGGAATTCCATTTCTGCTTCACGTAGGTGGCGATCCACTGCAAATCAAACCCGATTGGATGAATACGGGTCGACCAATTCCAACAGATTGGATCGGCGGCGGGGAAAACGTCCGAGGTAAGGACATGATCGCCCTTCACCATGCTGCAGAAACCTTCGTTGGTGCTTTGGTGTTGGACGGCGTCTTACAGCGACATCCTGACTTGCGAGGAGGTGTCATCGAACTTGGCGCTGGATGGGTACCGGCTCTCCTCCGACGTTTAGATCTCATCGCTCAAATTTGGAAGCGATCAGAACCCGACCTAGCGGCACTCAACACGCAGCCGTCTGAGTTGATCTCTCGTCAGATGGCCTTCACTCCATATCCCTTTGAAGATGTCGGAGCCATGATTCGAGAATCAAATCCCGATTTGTATCTTTTTTCATCTGACTATCCTCACATCGAAGGGGGACGAAATCCCCTAGGCCGCTTCGAAACCTCCCTTGAGGGTATGAGCGCCGACGTGCAAGACAAGTTTTATGCACAAAACATGGCAACCCTCCTAGGTTCTTGACTGTTGCCGTCTGATCCGGAGGCGCGAGCGCTGGCATGGCTCTTCTGGCTTCCCTAGCCGCCCTCGTTATGGGGGTCATGCTGTCCGGCTAGTCAGTTTTGAGACAACTCGGGGTCGCATCAGCTCTAACCGCGATCTAGTCTCAGCTTGTGACTTATACCTGCTTTAACGTTGAGACCAAAGATAGCGTCGCTCACATCCGCATGATTAGGCCAGAGCGCGCCAATTCTATGATTCCCGAATTTTGGGACGAGCTACCACAGATTATTAGTGAGCTCTCCGATGGAGAAGATGCTAGGGCGATCGTTCTTTCAGCGGAGGGACGACACTTTTGTTCAGGCATGGATCTCAGTGTTTTCGCTGGCAGTAATGACGTAAGTGTCCAAGGCAACGCAAAACACATAAGCCGCCAACGAGCGAGTTTCCGAACCACTGCGTTGCAGCTACAACGGTCATTTAGCTGCCTCGAAGAGAGCCGACTACCAGTCATTTCAGCGATCCAAGGAGCCTGCATCGGCGGTGGCATAGACATGGTGTCTGCAACAGATCTTCGCTACGCAACGAAGGACGCTTTCTTCTGCATTCAAGAAATCAACATAGGTATGACCGCTGACGTGGGCACCCTGCAACGAATGCCGAAACTAGTACCAGAGGGAGTGGTTCGGGAGTTGGCCTACACAGGTCGCAACATGTCTGCGTCAGAAGCTAAAGAACGCGGCTTCGTTAACGAAATTTATGAAGACCAGGACGCTATGGATGACGCTGTTCTCGAAATCGCTAGAGAGATAGCGTCGAAAAGTCCAATGGCTATTTGGGGCACGAAACAGACCCTGAACTACGGACGTGATCATTCCGTAGCCGATGGCTTGGAATACATCGCAACTTGGAATGCAGCAATGTTCGACCCCGATGACATGGCGGAGGCCTTTATGGCTCAGACAGAAAGCCGTCACGCCCAGTTCCCAGATCATCGACCTACCCGCAAAGGGATCTGAGGATTGTCGTGGAGGGACTCTGGAAACTAAGCGCTACCGAACTAGCGAAAGGTATACGGGAGAAAAACTTTTCAGTCAGGGAGGTGACTGATTCGGTTCTCGATCGAGTCGCCGCAAAAAACTCGGAGCTGAATGCCATCACCGTCGAGTTTCCCGAGGAGGCTCTAGCTGCAGCTGACGCTGCGGATGAGACCATCGCTGCAGGAGACGCCCTCGGACCGCTGCATGGCGTACCTGTAACCATCAAGGAAAATATTGACGTTGCTGGCCAGGCGACGCCAAACGGAGTTCCTGCCTTTGAGGGCTTAATCGCGTCCGAGGATGCTCCGTTAGTGAAGAACCTCCGGAACGCTGGGGCCATTGTCATCGGTCGAACGAACGTCCCTGAGTTTTCGATGCGAGGAACCACCGTGAACCCGCTGCGTGGCCGAACCTTTAACCCTTGGGACGTCGACGCTAGCCCAGGGGGCTCCTCAGGAGGAGGTGGGGCCGCAGCCGCCGCGGGTTTCGGGCCTCTGCATCACGGAAACGACATCGGAGGCTCACTCCGATTTCCAGCACTTGCCAATGGAGTAACCACCGTCAAACCGACCAATAATCGGATCCCTGTATATAACTCCACCGCTCCAGCCGAACGTGGCCCTCTATCCCAGGTCATGTCGGTACAAGGCATTATGACTCGAGACGCTCGGGATCTGGCCCTTGCCACGGAAGTGATGATTCAGCCGGATCCAAGAGACCCTCTGTGTCCACCAATTCCTTGGCGTGGCCCTCAGCTAGATGACCCGATAACCATCGCGGTGACTAAAGAACCGTGCGGTTATGCCATTCATGAAGGAATAATGGACCTAATCGACCAAGCAGCAGACGCCTTGCGGGATGCAGGCTACCGCGTCGTTGAAGTCTCTACTCCGTCAGTCGAAGAGCCGTTCAAAGACTGGTTTCGAACCCTGATCACCGAAATGGATGTGGCTCTTTGGCCCCTCATTGTCGAACACGGCAGCGACGAAATTAAGACGACTTTTGATTACTTCTTTCAGATGGGAGAAGTGCTTGAGCTTGACCGTTTCATTCATGATTTTGGTGATCGCACGAGAATGATGCGAGAGTGGAACCTTTTCTTAGAAGAATACCCTCTGGTCCTCACGCCGATTTATATGAATCGACTGTACGACTGGGATTACGACCTGCAAAGTTTCGAGGCATGCAAGGATTTTCTTGAGGCTTCTGCATACTCAATGGCAATCAACTATTTGGGCTTACCAGCAGGCGTGATCGGTACCGGGTTAGTTGAGGATCGGCCCGCCGCAGTGCAAATCGTCGGCCAAAGATACAGAGAAGATTTGATCTGTGATGCTCTCGAGGCTTTACAGGAGCGATGCGGCCGCCTCACCGATCAGCTTTGGGCAAGAGAACAGCTCTAACCCATTAACTCTGCATCGGCTGACAGATGCAAGCTAACGTTTTCTATGGCATCTCTACGACTAGTTCCACTTGAGTGCGGTTGGCTGTCGACTGCAGCCTCGTCTGTGGTCGCTGGGCTAGATGGGAACGTGGAGTTACCTATACCGAGTTGGTTAGTCGTTCACCCCAGTGGCCAGACTGTGTTGTTTGACACTGGACTGCATCATGAACTGGTAGATGGGGTCGGTGCCAGATATCCATTGATGGCTCGCCAATTTGAGTCTCGCTTTGCTTCTGAAGACAAGGTTTCTGAACGCCTTCAACGGGTTGATATAGATCCATCGGAAGTGACCAACATCATCTTCAGTCATCTACATTTCGATCATTGCGGTGGTACGTCTTTAGTGCCTAACGCTCGCATCATTGTTCAAGAGGCTGAATGGAAGTCAGCTCATCACCCCAAATTGATTGAATATGAGGTCTACAACCCTGCCGATTTCGAGATGGGTCATGATGTGTTGAAGGTTGACGGAAACCACGACGTCTTTGGGGACGGTTCAGTCATCTGCATTCCAACTCCTGGACACACAGCTGGCCACCAATCGCTTCGAGTGAACTTGGAGAGCGGCCCTGTCATTTTGACGGGTGACTGTGTTTATTGGGAGCAAGTGCTGGAAGAAATGCTGCTTCCGCCTTTTGGTTTTGACCACGATATGCAGTTGGATTCGATGCGGATGCTCAAACAGCTAAGGGACGAACAAGGTTGTCGACTTCTCTACGGTCACGACGAGTCTCAATGGGCCAACCTCAGTCAGTCTTCTGCAGGCATAACCTGATCAGATTGCAAGCTCATCCATAGTTGTTTCGGCATGCGGTACAGGACGTGGCGGCTCAAATCACTGTCAGGGTCAAACATTGGATGAACGAAGTCATCTTCCGAGTTTCGAATCATTCCAAGCCGCTCCATCACAGCTATAGACCGAGCATTCAAAACTGAAGCGAAGGAAAGCACTTCTTCAATATCTAGTTGATTGAAGCCGTAGTCCAGAATCCGGTGCGCTGCTTCACTTGCATAACCCATTCCCCAATAGTCACGCCCCAGACGCCAACCGATATCTAGACACGGCGTGAACGTTGCGTTCCATTGAGGAACGGATAAACCTGCGAAACCGATAAATAAGCCCTGGTCTTGATCCGCAGACCGAACTTCTATGGCCCAAAATCCAAATTCTCGTTCTTCAAGACCTAACTGCACTGTTTCTGCATACAGATCACTTTGGTCCGTGCTTAGAACCGAAGGAAAGTACCTCATGACTTCAGGATCCGAGTTCATCAACGCAAACGGGACTCGATCGGCAGGAATCCAGTGACGCAAAATCAAACGAGGAGATTGAAGCTCGGGCGCCGGCATGTCCCTACTTATTCAAACGATAAAACCGACGGGCACTGCCAGAGAACAGCTCACTTCTTTCCGCTCGACTCCAACCAGCTTCGTCTGCGATCCGCTGGAAAGCATTAAATAAAACCGTGTAGGAACAGCCTTGTTTGTCGACAGGGAAGTTGCTCTCAAACATGCATCGATCGGGACCGAACGTATCGACACAATGCCGGATGTCCTCACTCCATAGCTCGGCGACATGTTCAGAGCTTGGAGCCTCAGGCAAACGATTCAAGCCGACTCCGTAAATGCTCATTCCTATTCCACCGATCTTGACCATCACCTGCTCATGTTCCGCGAGTGCCTCAAGAGCTGGCCTGAGATTGGCACGAACTTCATCTCGAGCGCCAGCGTAAGGCCCAATTCCCAGCGGCCCGCCTAAGTGGTCAAGCACCACAGGCGTATCGGGCACAGCTTTTGTTAGGTCTATCAACTCTTCAACTTGAGGGTGAAACATCCATGCGTCGAAGCTGAAACCCATTTGGCCGAGTTTGGCGAATCCTGCACGGAAATCCGAATGACTTAACAAACCTGGAGGCGGTTTAGTGTGTGATTCGCGGATCTGGTCACTGGCATCCCATGCATTCGCATGGCGAATACCTCGAAATCGACCACCACCAGCAGCCTCTTGGGCAGATAGGACTTCTTCAACCGCTTCACCTCTAGTCAAATCAGCAAACCCTACGATTCCTGCAATCTCTGCACCATCAGTTTCCATCGACAACTCGGCTTGCTGTCGAACGAACTCGATTTCTCCGACAGGCCGAAGGTGTTCGGGCCCGTTGTCTTTGTACTCGGCGCTGCACTCAACAAACACTGTTTGTACCACGTTGTGACTTGAGCCTGTATCCAAGTGGAGATCCGGTAAGAGATAAGTCCCTGTCGGGAAGTCCCACAAGTGGTGATGTGGGTCGACTATTTCTTCAAAGGGGTCGATCGATTCTTCAATCGTGCTGGCTAGCCACTCAGATTTATCCATGTCGATACTTTCTAGACAGATACCGGGAACACTGGAGACGCTAGTCAACCTTCACCAAGGTCGCCCCCAAGTTTCCCAATCGAACGCTTCAATGCCATCTTCGGTGAGCTTCCATATCGAGGCTTCAACGTCACCATCAACAATGTCAAGAAAGCCGATGGTGCCCAGTTGAACTGAAAGGTTGTGCGGGAACGTGGGTGACCCAGGGTTGACACAAAGGACTCCGTCAATAGTGGTGATGTGTTCAACGTGAGTGTCGCCGTACACCACAACATCTAGGGTCGGCAGGTCAAAGTGCCTATCGATCGCATCTAAAACCCCATAGGTTGGCAGCTCAGGGATAGGCATGTGATGAGTTAATCCCACTTTCAAATGTTCGAAGGTGTGAACCCAAGATGACGCCAACAGTGGGTGCTCCGGTTGAACTTCACGACCTGATGAACCATCATCCCCATTTCCTCGCGCCGCCCAGGTAGGCGCTATTTGGTGAAGTTTCTCGATGACCGAAATCTCGTAAATATCTCCGGCATGCAAAATCGCTTCACAATCTCCAAACGCTTCATACACCTGGGGCCATAGCTCCGAGCCAGCCTCGGGAATATGGGTGTCAGAAACTAGACCAATCCGCATGAACCCATCCTTACTGTCGCCTTCTCCATTGAAAAACTGCCATCCCATCAGTTCCATGGTCATGAGGAAGGACAAGACCTCCTTGGTGATGTTGACGCCACGGGGGTTGAGTCAAGGGGATAATTTCAGCATTGCGCTGCCTGGCATCAAATTCGAGTGGCACTTCAACTGTTTCTTCTCTTGTAACGGTGCAAACGCTATAAGTCAGCACTCCCCCAGGGCGCAGCAGACGAAACGCCTCATCCAACAATGCTGCTTGGATAACTACGAGACGCTTGATCGCTTCCTCAGAAATCTGCCAGCGAGAATCGCTTCGCCGGCCTAAGGCACCGAGGCCGCTACATGGAGCATCAACTAAGACTGCATCCGCGGAGCCATCGCGAAACGGCGCCTCAACGCCATCACCCACCACAACTTGCGTATCCGGCCGATATTTCTGAACTACTTCTTGTAGCACTCTGGCGCGAGAAGGGTTGAGTTCATTGGCCAACACCGGTGACCAATGCGCACCGAGCGCCGTAGTTTTTCCTCCAGGCGCTGCGCAAAGATCAATGAGTCGCCCCCCGCTGTGACCGGCAGCATTAATTACTTCACCTACCCATTGAGAGGCTTGACCTTGGACATAACCATCCGATCTGGGGTCTGGCCGCTCGGGTGTGTTCATCGCTATAAGAGAGTCGCGACCCGCCTCACCCCAGCTACCCACGTACAGATCCCAGATCCAATCTGGGTAGCTGAACTGAATAGCTTCACTGGGCCATATCGCATCACTCTGCGCGACCTTTCTTAGGACAGCATTAACTAAACCCCGTGCTCTTCGGGGAGCTACTGCGACCGTATCGTTGACGGCGGCGTGAGGTGGGGTCCCGAGGTGCAGGAGCTGATGTGCACCCATTCGCAGTGCCGAACGAACATCCTCATCTAATTTTCGTTCTATAAACGGCTCCAAGGCGTGATCCAAGGCCCGACGCATGCGAGTCGTTCCTTGAACCAGTTCCGTGGTAAAAGCCCTATCTCTAACGCTTAGGGTCCTCCCCTCTTCAGATAGTGCCGTTGCGAGGACGTCGTTGGCCCGTGCCCCTTTGCTGATTTGAGTCAATACCCGAACGGCTAATTGTCGGCTAGTTATTGACCTCACTTGCCCAAATACGTTTCATCTCCGAGGCGAGCGCCATTGACCCAATCCACAGCGTCTAACCGCGACTTTCCCTCTGGTTGCACCACTAAAAGCTGCAGTAAGTCTCTGCCTGTGCCGACCACGTCTTTGGTTAATTTTCCCGCTTCGCTTTCACCCTCAATAACTTTTACTTGGTGCACCTTCAGCGAAGATGAATTAATCGTCGTCCAGGCACCACCTACTCGAATTAGACGGCTCAGTTCAGCTGCTGAGAGTGTCCAATCAAGCTTGAGATCTGATCTAAACAATTTTTTGGCAATGGTCGCGTTGCCTTCTTGAGGCTTGGGGTCGCGTAACCCATCTTGCAAGGCTGATAGGAGTTCTCCGGCTCCTAAAACTGCTAGTTGTTCGGTCAGTTCAGAAGCTGTGACCTGTTCATCGATTAGTACTTCTCGTTTTCTGTAGATCGGGCCCGTGTCCAGTTCCGGCTCCAGACCCATGATGCACACTCCGGTCCTTTGGTCGCCCGCAAGAATGGCGCGTTCAACTGGCGCCGCTCCCCGCCATCGAGGCAGTAAGGAGAAGTGGACGTTAACCATCGGTAACTTCATTAAGAACTCGCTACTAATTAGTTGGCCGTAGGCGACCACAACTCCGCAATCAGCCTTCACCGACAAAGCGTCTGATATCTGATCCGTCACTGGTATACCAAGATCTAGGGCCATCTTCTTCACCGGGGTAGGAGAAGGTGCTGCCCTTCGAGTTCGACGTCGATCGGGCATCGAAACCACTAATGGGATTTCAAATCCTGACTCAGCCAAGGTCACCAACGAAGGGACTGCAGCTTCTGGACTGCCGAAATAGATCAGAGAACGTGGATGTTCAGGGGGTGCAGGCAGAGCGGTGCTCACGGCAATGCAATGTCGGCTCTAGTTACGAAATCTGGCTGCTGGGAACTCTGAATGTTGCGCCAATGGCGGAGCGCTGCCTTGCGCTCATCGCGTTCCAAGTGGTCAAGAAGAAGTACTCCGTCTAAGTGGTCCAGTTCATGCTGGAACAATCGCGCCAGCAACTCGTCGGCCTCTATTGAAACTTCGTTGCCCTCTAGGTCGCGTCCAACTAAGTGAACTTCTTTCGGGCGAATAATTTCAAAAGACAATCCCGGAACTGACAAACAACCTTCTTGGAAGCTCCATTCACCATCGGAATCAACGATTTCGGGATTGACCAGGGTTTGCGGGCCTTCCCCAATGTCATATACAAATAGCCGTTTTTGGATTCCTACTTGGGGTGCCGCCAGCCCGATTCCCTCAGCCTGATACATCGCTGGGACCATATCTTCGACCATCTTGGCAATACGGCCGTCAATGTCTTCAATTAAAGCGGCTGTTTGCCGGAGAACTGGATCTCCCATCAGACGTATCTGGTAACTCATAACGTGTTCTAGGTTACCGGCGTTAGACACTCAGGCTCTAAGCGGGTTGATTTCAATTCGGAGCCTCCCTGAGGGTCGATCTACATTTTTCAAAAAGCCCACTAATTCTTGTCGGTCATCACAACGTATCCGCCATCTGTTTTCGCTGGCAGGTCTTATTTCTAAGCTTTCCTGGCTACCTAACCGTTGAATGAACTCATCGGCGGACTCTCCTGAAATTATCGCCCAATGCGCTTCAGGAGGCTGTCGAAGCTCCCTCCGCACCTCTAATTCGCTCCGCGCTAATGATCCAGGATCTGCGTTGACCGCCGCCTGCAGCACAGGGTGTTGAGGGATTCGCGTCTGAATCAAAACACGACCACCTTTTTCGCGTCTGCCTACTACACGAGCAGCTTGAATTAGTAGAGACATGGCTTCTTCGCCTGCTCTATAACGCGGCGCTAAGAGTTCCTGATCAAAGTCTAAAAATGCCACCGTGTCGGCTTTCTCAACTCGGTGCAGTACCGCTTCAGTGCCGACGTACAACTCTGCAGCTTTCGGTAAAGATTCGGTAGTCGCTGTCACTTCAACCACCGGTCGACGAGAGAGACGTTCCAATTCTTGAGCAACACCGGTTACACCCAACTTGGCTCGTCGAAATTTCGTTGATGAACACTCTGAACACACCGCGGGTCTTTCATCGCCATCAACGGGGTGGACGAGCCGATCTCCTTCTAATCCCAAAGGTTTACCAGTCTCCTCCGATCGAGCTAGCTCGCCGCATTGAGCGCAGTAGGCAAAGCGGGCTCGTCCTTTTCGATTCAAGACGCAAACGATTTGACGACCAGTGCTTAACGCTCGAGACAGTTCCTGCGAACACCACGAACCTGCAGAGGGTTTTTCATCTCGAAGGTCGATCAGATCAAAAATGGGCCATCCCGCTCGTTCAGTAGCCCTATCCGCCGTCAATAACGGAGCTCCGCAGGTAAGTGCCTCTAAAGACGGTGCTGGAGACGCTATTACCCAACGAGCACCGTCTCGTTTCGCCCGCTCTAAAGCTACGTCACGGGCATGCCACGTTGGAGCCGCCTCTGATTGGTAGGACTGGTCTTGTTCATCGAGAACTAAGACTGCGTCTAGCTCCGTAATGGGCGCCCATGCGGCCGATCGTGTACCTATGGTCGTTGTTCCACCTGCTGAAATTCGCCAGTCTCTAGGATGCAGCGCTATATCGACCCCTGCGCGCTTCATAGCTAAGGCGAGGTGTTGCGCCCTAGCCAAAGTCGGGACGAGCACTAGTGCCCGCCCGTGAGATGCAGCAGCGATCGCCAGCGAGAAGTCATCACTCAATGGGGGCGTCCGTACCACCGCTCCTCCTCGCCCGAACGCCTCCGCAGCTAAGTTGTTGGTCGCCGTAGCCGGAAAAGGGCGACCGGTACCCGGAGCTATAGACGGAACGATGCGACTATGGGTCGCTGTTCGTAAAAAGTGCACTCTGCTACCTAGCCACTGTTGACTCGCCCACGTGGCCAATTCAACGAGCTCAGCAGGAGGTCCGACACTACTGACTTTCTTTACCTCGCTTAGTTTGACCCCCTTCGGAGGGGTGACATCCAGAGCAGTAATCCACCCTTTCACCCTGCGGCCTCTGAGATCGATGCGTACCACCGTTCCCACGCAGATGGGAACAGCGGGTGAAGCGTCAATGACATTGTCCGACAGCAAATAGTCGAACTCCTTATCGACAGCTGGTTCGTCAGGAAGAACTCGAACTACTCGGGGCACACGCCCATTGTGCTTGACGGGTGAGACTTCAACGAATCAAGTACGGATTTTATAGACCGAGCGCCGAACGAAGATCGTCAACCCGATCCGTTCGTTCCCAAGTAAACAACTCATCGGATGCATCGCGACCAAAATGTCCATACGACGCTGTGGGTTTAAAGATTGGCCGGCGAAGGTCTAAGTCTCTTAGAATCGCTGCCGGCCTGAGATCGAATACCTCGTTGATTGCGGCAGTAATGCGTTCTGGATCAACATTCTCAGTCCCGAAGGTCTCTACAAGCACTGATACAGGACGCGCGACCCCAATTGCGTAAGCAACTTGGACTTCGCATCGGTCGGCGGCACCAGCAGCTACGAGATTCTTGGCCACCCAGCGCGTAGCGTAGGCGGCTGAGCGGTCGACCTTTGAGGGATCTTTCCCCGAGAAAGCACCTCCGCCGTGTCTTGCGTAGCCGCCGTAAGTGTCAACGATAATTTTTCTTCC
>DJZU01000059.1:22553-89254 GCA_002448715.1 Candidatus Neomicrothrix sp. UBA6944
GGGTTGTGCTGACTTGACACCAGAACTGTTTTTAGCCGGATGGGCTTTCCGTCTTCGTATTCAAAAGAGACCTGTGTTTTCCCATCTGGCCTCAGATAGGGAACTTGGCCGGATTTCCGGGCTTCAGTTAATTGTTCAGCCATCCGATGGGCTACATGGATTGGAAGCGGCATCAAAACATCAGTTTCCCGGCAAGCGAAACCGAACATCATGCCTTGATCTCCGGCCCCTTGGCGATCGAGTTCATCTTCTNNGTAAGTGTCAACGATAATTTTTCTGCCAGTAAGGCCACAATCCCCTACCGGACCGCCAACCACAAAGTTTCCTGTCGGATTCACGAAGACTTCAAAGTCATCATCAGCAAATTCAGCAGGTACGGCTGGCCGTATAACGTGCTCCACTAGGTCGGGCTTGATCATCCCGTCTCTGTCAATCCCCGGGTTGTGCTGACTTGAAACCAGGACTGTTTTTAGCCGGATGGGTTTGCCGTCTTCGTACTCAAAAGAGACCTGCGTTTTCCCATCTGGCCTGAGATAAGGAACTTGACCAGATTTGCGCGCTTCGGTTAATTGCTCAGCCATCCGGTGGGCTACATGAATTGGTAGCGGCATCAAGACATCAGTTTCTCGACAAGCGAAACCGAACATCATCCCTTGATCTCCTGCGCCTTGGCGATCGAGTTCATCTTCTTCGCCAGCTTTGCCGCTTCTCACTTCTTCTGAATCATTGACTCCTTGAGCAATATCTGGCGATTGCTCATCGAGGCTTACCATTACTCCACAAGTACTCCCGTTGAAGTCCAACGAATCTCGGTCATACCCGATGTCGTTGATCGTCTCTCGGACTACGGATGCAATGTCCACGAATCCGCTAGTAGTTATCTCTCCCGCTACCACTACCAGACCGGTGGTGACCATAGTTTCGCAAGCCACTCTGCTGTTTGGGTCTTGTCTAAGCATTGCATCGAGGATGGCGTCAGATATCTGATCCGCCATCTTGTCGGGATGTCCTTCTGTCACCGACTCCGAGGTGAAAGTCCATCGACTCACGCCATCTCTCCTGATCATCCGATTGACTCATCCAAGGCTAGGCCAAAGAGCGTCGTTACACGTAGCTCAAGCTATTTAGAAAGCATTCGAGTCACAGTATCTAACACTTCGTCGGCTATTTGCCGCTTAGATCGAAGAGTTACGTGCCGCTGTCCTCCATTGGCTTCAAGGATCGTTACTTCGTTGGTTTCGTGACCAAATCCAACCTTCGGAGCCGACACATCGTTGGCGACAATGACGTCAACATTCTTTCTCTGAAGTTTCTGTTGTGCATGAGAGATCAGCTCTTCGGTCTCCGCAGCAAATCCGACGATTACTTGATCCGGTCGTTTCGCTTTACCCAAGGCACTCAAAATATCCTCAGTTTGTTCGAGCACAAGTTGCGGCGGTCCTGCGTCTTTTTTGATCTTTGCGTTCGAAACGTCCGCAGGACGGAAATCTGCGACGGCTGCAGCCATCACAATCACGTCAGAGTCAGCTCGTTGAAAGACCGCTTCGTGCATCTGTTCCGCCGATTCGACTGAAACCACTTCAACTCCCGCCGAAACTTCCAAGTTGACTGTCGATATCAGGGTGACATCGGCGCCTCGAGCTAAGGCGGCTTCGGCAAGTGCGTAACCCTGTTTACCTGTAGATCGGTTACCCACATAGCGAACTGGATCTATCGACTCGCGAGTCCCACCCGCTGTGACGAGGACCCTTTTGCCCTGCAAATCACCACCGCTCAGCGCGTTTTTTATCGTTTCGAAAATGCTCTCTGGGTCAGCGAGACGACCCGCTCCTGCATCTCCACCCGCCAATCTGCCTTCTTCAGCGGGAACTACTATCACACCTCTGTCAGCCAGGGTTTTGAGGTTGTCCTGAATGGCAGCGTGCTCCCACATCTCGGTGTGCATCGCGGGGCAAATAACTACCGGGGCTCGTGTGGCAACCAGAGTAGCTGTAAGTAAGTCATCAGAAATTCCGCTTGCGTAGCTTCCAATACACCGCGCTGTTGCTGGAGCCACAACAATCAGATCCGCTGTTTGACCTAGAGTCGTGTGCGGGATCGGGTCAACGTCATCAAAAATTGAGGTTCGGACCGGCTCCGAAGCTAAGGCATCGAAAGTCGCTTGACCGACAAACTTTTGTGCACTTTCGGTCATCACCGGAATGACATGCGCGCCTGAATCAACCAGCATTCGACAAAGCAAAACTGCTTTGTAGGCGGCTATTCCCCCGGTTACCCCCAGGACGATGCGGCGACCTGCCAGCATCGATAAATACCTACTCTTCGTCAGGCACAGCCTCAAGAGCGGCTGCAGCCGCTGCTGCGTCAGCCTCTGCTTGTGCCAGCGCCTCAGCTTCTAAGCGAGCTCTTTCCTCGGGGTCAAACCGCTCATAGCCAATTTTGTCCGCTTGGATTTCCTCGAACGCCATCGATAAGGATTTTCGTGCAGTGCTGGTGACCTGTGGAGGGACTTCGCTACCCCCACCTTCACCTAAACCAAGGTCATAGGAGATCAATTGGCGTGCTCTTTTGGCGGCAAGGCTCACCAAAGTGAATTTTGAGTCGACCTTTTCAAGCAACGCTTCAAGGCCCGGACTGATCATTGTGTCTTGTTCATCAGACATCTGCGCTACCTCGATAAGAATTCAACAACTACAACCGGGTGTACATGCTACCAGCGGGCCGTTAACTCTAACGAGCCTTCAAAACATAAGCTTTTATTTCTTCATTCTTTGTTCTCGCACTGAGGCAACAATCGACTCGATTTCCGCTACCGCCGTCTGTAGTTCCTCATTCAACACCACCGCATCGGCAAGGCTGCGACCGGCTTCTTCTTCCACCTCTGCAGCATCAAGTCGTTGCTGGATGTGATTCTCGCTATCGCCTCTAGCTCTCATTCGGCGTTCTTGTTCGCCTCGGTCGGGCGGAACAACTAGGACTACCACTGCATCTGATTGTCGTTGCCTCACTGCAACTGCTCCTTGGACGTCTATCTCGAGTAGTAAATCTTTCCCACTTGGCACATCGGGGGTAGGTGTTCCGTATCGATAGTCAAAGAAAGTTGCCCATTCATAAAAGCCATTTTCGGCGATGCGCGCGGCGAATTCATCTTCTGTGACATACACGTAAGCGTCCTCGGGCTCATTTGGTCTACGGGGCCGCGTTGTCCATGAGCGGCTCAGGTGAAGGCTCGGATCCCTTTCCACCAACTGCGTTACCAAGGTGCCTTTCCCCGCTCCACCTGCGCCGCAAATAACGAAGACAATTGGCGTTTTATCTTCACTCACGACACTCAATTCCTTAACGTGGATCAGGCAGTTTCAACTCGCAAAAAACGCGACGAGTTGATCGCGTTGATTTTCTCCAAGCCCTTTCAGCCTACGGCTTTCGGCAATACCCACTTCAGCCATGAGGCGCCGCGCCTTTACTTTTCCAATTTTCGGCATGGACTCTAAAGCGGTAAGTGTCTTCATTTTCCCGACTAGTTCGTCGCTATCCGCCAGACGAAGTAATTCATCAAACGAAACTAGTCCCATCTTCAGTCGGTCCTTTGTCTCTGCTCGCACACGGCGCGCTTCCGCTGCTTTCTTAAGAGCTGCTTCACGTTGCTGTGGAGAGAGACTCGGCGGGTTTGGCATGGCCGAGCAGTCTAACTGGACAAATGAAGCTGTGACTGCCTTACTGGATCGCCTCTCCCACTTCAGCGCCTATGGCGTCCGCTGCGGTCTCGGGATCATCAGCGGATGTCACCGCCCTACCGATTACCAAAATGCCTGCTCCCTGTTGGATCGCTGTTTTGGGGGTTGCCGGGCGCCCTTGATCGTGACTCGCAACCCCATCAGGTCGAATCCCTGGTACAACCGTGAGAAGCTCCGGCGCGACTCTAGCTACTTCAACAAGGTCATTCGCTGCACAAATGACTCCACCACAGTCAGCTTCTAAAGCAAACGTGAGTCTTTGCTCCAACACTGCGCTCGGCGCATCGCGTTCTGAGGTCAGCACCGTTACTGCAAGCACCATTGGAGTAGACAATCCAGCAGCATTAGCACCTTCGTTTAGGCCATGAACGGCTGCCGACAGCATGTCTACGCCACCTGAAGCGTGAACCGTGACGTACGAAACACCGAGACTCCCCAACACCCTCGCTGCCTTCCCTACCGTTGTCGGGATGTCATGCAATTTCAGATCGAGGAACACTTCGTATCCCTGATCGACAAAAGCGCCCACCGCTTCAGGTCCGGACGCTGAGAAAAGCTCGAGACCGATTTTGGCGACAGAAAACCACGGTGACATCCGGCGCCCCAGTCGACCGGCCTCTACGAGGTCATCGACGTCCAAGGCCAAAGCCAGACGGGAGCGAATGTCGTCCGAGATATCAGGTGATTCCATGAGCTGCTCCAGTCAAAGACGCGATTGAACTTACGCTACGTTTGCGACACCATCGCTCTAGGTCCCGGAGAACCTGCCGAGAAGCTCTCGGGTTAGCAAAGTGAGCTGAACCAACCTGGACAGCTGAGGCGCCTGCTGCCAGGAATTCGACCACATGTTCCCCTTTGGCTATCCCACCGACTCCCACTATTGGTATTGGTCCCAAGTTCTCGTAGACGTCGTATACCGCTCTGAGCGCTATTGGTCGGACGGGCGGACCGGAAAGTCCTCCCCCGCCATTGCCAAGAACAGGGAGTTGGGTTTCCGGGTTTATCACCATTCCCAAAACAGTGTTAGTAAGCGTGAGGGCCTCGGCGCCCGCATCCATTGCTGCCTTCGCTATGCAAACGATGTCTGTGACATTTGGACTTAACTTGGCCCAGGTAGGCAAACCTGAAGCTAGCGAGGCTTTAATCGCTGCTTCGCAGGAGTCGGGGGCGTGGGAGAACATGTCCCCTCGGTCTTCAAGATTGGGACAACTCACATTGACCTCAACTGCCGCGATCCCTTCCACCCCTTGTAACCGCCTGGCGGCTTCACCATATTCGGCAACCGTCCTTCCCCAAATGCTCACCACCACCCGTGCGTCCAGAGCAAGTAATGCGGGAAGCTCTTCTTGTAGCCACGTATCAATCCCAGGATTTTGGAGACCTACTGAATTAATCATCCCCGACGAAGCGCCATGAACTCGGGGGCTCGGATTACCTGCCCACGGATCAACTGAGAGCGACTTCACCACAACAGCGCCAAGTTCCGACAGATCAAAATACGCTGCTAATTCTGCACCGTGGCCTGCGGTCCCAGAAGCTGTCATTACCGGATTCGGAAGGGTCACGGAACCGATCTGTACAGATGAATCGCCTCCACTCACTGTTTTGATTCCTCATAACCGAGGAACTCCTGGAGCGGCTTCACGGTGAGAGGATTCGACATCCATTCCCTCATCCCAACCGCTGCGGCTCGCGCTGCCGCAACCGTGGTCAAGCACGGAATTTTGTGTGCTGTTGACGCGAATCTGATTCGGTAGCCGTCACTCCTCGGCCCTCGTCCCCGGGGGGTGTTGACCACCAGTTTCACTTGACCGGCACCTATCAGTTCGACCGCGTCCACCCCGGCGCTAATTTCTCGGCCTTCCTCGCTTAGTTTCGCTACGACTGTCTGGACTTGAACTCCGTTTTCCTCCAAGAATTTCGCTGTGCCCTCAGTGGCGGCAATTTCAAAACCCAACTCCACAAAGCCCCTAGCGGCCTCAAGGCCCTGCTCTTTATCTCTGTCGGCCAAAGAAAAGAAAATAGTTCCGCTAAGAGGTAAGCCTTCACCAGCCGCTATTTGGCTTTTGGCGAACGCTAGACCAAAGGTGACGTCTATCCCCATTACTTCGCCGGTGGATCTCATCTCTGGTCCTAGAACAGTGTCAACGTCGGGGAATCGCTGAAATGGAAGCACCGCTTCTTTTACTGCAACGTGACCCTCACGAATGGCCTCAGGCAGAGCGCCAGAAGAGCGTAACTCTTGCAGTGTTTCGCCGGCCATAACGCGCGCCGCAACCTTGGCTAGCTGCACTCCTGTTGCTTTCGCGATAAAAGGTACGGTTCTCGACGCTCGGGGGTTGGCTTCAATGACGAAAACTTGGCCCTGTTTAACTGCAAACTGAACATTTAAAAGTCCGACGACTCCAAGACGTTCTGCTAACCGTTTCGTGTATTCAATAATGACTTCCTGAGTTTCAGGAGACAGATTGGGTGGGGGGATAGCGCATGCACTGTCACCTGAGTGCACTCCTGCTTCCTCAACGTGCTCCAGAATACCTCCAAGCAAAAATTCTCCCGTGTGGTCTCTGATGGAGTCGACATCCACTTCGGTGGCATCTTCTAAGAAGCGATCTACAAGAACAGGGCGATCGGCAGACAGCCCGCCTTCGCGCCCCAACCCACTGAAGGCAGTCAGGTCGTCCATAGCCTCTCGCAACTCATCAACGTCGTAGACGATTGTCATGGCTCGCCCTCCCAACACATAGCTTGGTCTCACAAGGGCTGGGAATCCGATTCGGTCACAAATAGCCGAAGCTTGTTCAAATGTCACAGCTGTTCCGCCGGGGGGTTGGGGTATTTCTAATTGGGCGCAGAGCGAATTCCAGCGCTCTCGGTCTTCCGCTAGATCGATTGAATCTGGAGAAGTTCCGCACACAAGATGGTCTGGCAGCCCTGACGCGAGTTTGAGAGGGGTTTGGCCGCCCAAACTAACAATGATCCCCGCAGGGTCTTCGGCATCAATGACGTTCAGCACGTCTTCTAGAGTTAACGGTTCAAAGTAAAGCCGATCGGAAGTGTCGTAGTCGGTAGAAACTGTCTCCGGGTTGCAGTTAACCATGATGGTTTCGTAGCCCGCCTGTTCGAGGGCAAAGCTTGCGTGGACACAGCAGTAATCGAATTCGATGCCTTGACCAATCCGATTTGGGCCCGAGCCAAGGATCATCATTCGTGGCCGTTCCCCAGCTCGTATCTCGTCCTCATCCTCATAGGTCGAATAGTGATAGGGAGTTATCGCGTCAAATTCAGCTGCACATGTGTCGACAGTTTTAAAAGTTGCCGCAACTCCCTCAGTAAGTCTCGCTGACCGGATATCACTCTCGTCCACTTGCATCAAGTACGCGAGTTGTGCATCAGAGAAACCTAACTGCTTGGCTCGTCGCCAACCGCGACGACTTAAAGATGAACATTCCGCCTTTTCGAGATGTAGTCGTTCTTCGACAATTGCCTGCATCTGATCGAGGAACCATGGATCAATGTGACACGCTCTGTAGATCTCCTCGAGGGCGATGTCACGTCGCATCAGTTCCGCTATTTCAAAAAGCCTCTCAGGGGTCGGTATCGAGATCTGCGAAAGCAATTCACTGGTGTCTTGCTCTAGATATTGCTTCTCTCCTGAGTCGGCGTTGAGACCCAAGCGGCCTTGTTCTAGCGAACGAATACCCTTTTGGAGACTTTCCGGAAAGGTCCGTCCGATCGACATTGCCTCCCCAACGGATTGCATTTGTGGTCCAAGCACTCCGGACGCTCCCGGAAGCTTTTCGAACGCCCAGCGAGGAATTTTGGTGACGACATAATCAATCGTTGGTTCAAAGCTGGCCGGGGTTTTTTCTGTTATGTCATTAGTAATTTCATCGAGGCGGTAGCCAACAGCTAAACGAGCAGCGATCTTGGCGATTGGGAATCCCGTGGCCTTGGAGGCCAGGGCTGAACTCCGACTCACCCGGGGGTTCATTTCAATAACGACTTGCTCACCTGTTTCGGGATGGACAGCAAATTGGACGTTGGAGCCTCCGGTTTCGACTCCAACGCGGCGTATACACGCGAACGCTGAATTTCGCATCTCCTGATATTCGACGTCAGACAGCGTTTGAGCGGGTGCGACTGTTATCGAATCACCTGTATGGACTCCCATCGCATCGACGTTTTCGATGGAACAGATCACTACGCAGTTATCAGCGTGATCTCTCATTACCTCTAGTTCAAATTCTTTCCAGCCTTTGATCGACTGCTCTACCAAGATTTCAGAGATGGGGCTGGCTTCCAAGCCGAGGGCCGCGACGCGCTCGAATTCTTCAGCTGTGTGGGCGAAAGCTGTTCCTTTGCCACCGAGGATGTATGCGGGGCGGATGATGACCGGAAGACCAATGTCTTCTATCACTGTCATGGCTTCGTCCATGTTGTGCGCTATTCCCGACTGAGCGCATTGCAAACCGATTTCTTCCATTGCCCGCCGAAACAAATCTCTATCTTCAGCAGTTGCAATCGCCTCACCGCTCGCTCCAATCATTTCAACGCCGTATTGATCCAGAACGCCTGATTCAACGAGTTCTGTCGCAAGATTAAGCGCGGTTTGACCTCCCAGAGTGGGCAGAATCGCATCCGGTCTTTCGCGCTCGATGATGGCTGTGAGGACATCAAGTTCGAGCGGTTCGATGTAGGTCGCGTCGGCAAATTCCGGATCGGTCATGATCGTCGCAGGGTTCGAGTTCGCCAGAATTATTCGGTAACCCTCATCGCGCAACACGCGACAGGCTTGAGTGCCTGAATAATCGAATTCGCAAGCCTGCCCAATGACGATGGGGCCAGATCCAATAATAAGAATGCTTTCAATGTCATCGCGTCTTGGCATTAGCTGGCACTCCCATTGAAAGAAGCCATTAGCTGAGCGAATTCATGAAATAGGTACCTAGAGTCGTGAGGTCCTGGGCTGGCTTCAGGGTGGTACTGGACACTGAACGCGGGAATGTCGTTACATCTCAAACCTTCGAGGGTCCCGTCATTAAGGCATACATGTGTTTCAGTAACTCCTGGCACTGAACCCGATTGAATGGCGAAGTTGTGATTTTGACTGGTGATTTCAATGCGGCCGCTTTCAATGTTGCGCACCGGCACATTGCCTCCATGATGACCAAACTTCATCTTGTATGACTGTCCGCCAAGAGCTAGAGAAAGAATTTGGTGACCAAGGCAAATTCCGAAGATTGGAACTTGACCCAGCAGAGTTTCCAGGGATTGAACTACCGGGCCAGCCATTGTTGGGTCCCCAGGGCCGTTGGAGAGAAATACCCCATGAGGTTCTAGGGCAAGTACTTCGTCACTGGTCGTGTTTGCGGGAACAACTATGACAGTTGCCACTTCTGAAAGTTGTTCGACAATCGATCTTTTTATCCCTAAGTCGTATGCGACAACTCGAAACGGTCCTTCTCCGGCCTGATACAAATCCTTTGTTGTTACTGCTCCGACAAGGTCAACGCCATCAGTTCCAGGTTCGGCCTTAGCTGCTTCTGTCAGATGAGACAACGAGGCCGATCCGAGTGCGCCCGGCATAGCTCCATTTTCACGTACGTGTCGCGTTAGGCGCCGCGTGTCTACGCCAGCGATTCCAGGTACCCCTTGAGATCGTAAGTAGCTATCTAAATCTCCTTCACTTCTCCAATTGGATCGCCTCCTTGCCATTTCACGCACTACAACCCCCCTACAGAAGGGCTGCTTTGCTTCGTTGTCATCAGTCGTCACGCCGTAGTTTCCAATATGGGGATAGGTGAAGTTGATGATTTGGCCCGCATACGAAGGGTCGGTTATAACTTCTTGGTACCCGCTCAAGACGGTGTTGAACACGACCTCGCCGGAGGTCATTTCGACTTCAGCACCAATCAATTCACCTTCGAACGCTGTTCCATCGGCGAGCACCAATGCTCCCTCCTTGATGGCGTTCATCTGATCACCTGCTTGTTCATTCCCGGATTTTCACCTGCCTGTTTTTTATTTTCCGTGTTCATGTCAATCGATCTCGATCCCCGAGCCGAGGAGTCTGAAGAGGACCGCCATGCGCACCGCCACACCGTTAGTTACCTGTTGTTGAACCAATACGTTTGGCCTTTTATCTAAGACCGTGTCTGCTATTTCAATTCCGCGATTGACTGGCCCAGGGTGAGTGATAACAACTTCGGATCTCAATTTCTCAGCTCTGATTTCAGTCATCCCGTAGCGTTCGATGTAGTCGTCTATCGAAATCAGGGAATCATCAGTGATGCGTTCTTTTTGGATTCTGAGTAGACCTACCACGTCGAGATCTGGCAGAACCGCATCTAAATCATCGGATACTTCGACCGGCCACTCAGCAACATCATCTGGCACAAGTGTTTCTGGTGCGACAACAGTAATTTTCGCCCCAAGGCTGCTGTATGCGGCCACATCGGTTCGGGCCACGCGACTGTGTTTGATATCTCCGACTATTCCTACGTGAACGTCCGCCAGAGATGCGTCTGTGCCGGCACCTCCATTGAAGTGTTGGCAAAGGGTGTAGGCGTCGAGCAGTCCTTGCGTTGGGTGTGCGTTTAATCCATCGCCTGCGTTAATTACCGAAATTGTTTCTCCTACAGCATTAGCGATGTCTCCTGGGAGCCCACCTGAGCCGTGTCGGATGACAAGCGCGTCAACTCCCAGTGCCCTAATTGTTTCAACTGTGTCTTGGAGAGATTCACCTTTTGATAGAGATGACGTATGGGTCGGAAAGTCCAAAACATCGGCCGAGAGTCTTTTGGCTGCTAGGTCAAAAGACATCCGGGTGCGTGTTGAATCTTCGAAGAAGATCAGTGCCACAGTTCGACCTCTTAGCGCCGGAACCTTGGGGATTGGTCGCTGACAGACTTCGACAAATCTGTCAGTGAGATGTAATAGTTCTCTCATGGCTTCGGTGTCTAGATCCTTTAGGTCAATGAGGTGATTACTCATTTCCGCATCTCCCCCAAAAGCACCCCTTCAGGGTTGACGTCAACTACCTCGTCGCGCCGGGTCGGAAGGTTCTTCCCGACGAAATCGGGTCGAATTGGGAGCTCTCGATGACCACGGTCGATAACGACAGCTAGTTGAACGGCGCGAGGTCGACCAAAATCGGTTAGTGCATCTAAAGCTGCCCGAATAGTTCTGCCAGTGAATAAGACGTCGTCCACCAGCACTACAATTTTGCCTCCAAGATCAATTTCTATGTCTGTTTCGGCCTCAGGCATTACAGGTCTGAGTCCTATGTCGTCGCGATATAGGGCTACGTCGAGGGTTCCGATAGGTACGTCTACATCATCAATCTCGAACAGAATGCGAGCAATGAGTTGCGCTATCTCAACTCCACCCGTTTGGAGCGCTACCAGTACGACGTCTTCAAGACCTTGGTTACGTTCAATGATTTCGTGGCTTATGCGAGTGAGGGCTCTACGAACTTGTGCCGCATCCAGAACTGTGGTCCGGGCAACGAAAACGCCCCCATAGGGGGGCGTCATACGGCGCTCGCGGTCGGCCACTACATTTCCTCCTGTCCGTACGAGCCTCTCTGAACTCGCTTCACGGTCAGGAGTGCATCCTAGTGGAAAGAAGCTTAGGAGCCGTGACCAATTGTGAGTCTGTTGATTGTTTTACTGAAGATCGTTCGCGGCTGCTCCAAGCACGCCATTAATGAAGCCACCACTTTCGTCTGTCGCACCGAAGCGGTTAGCAAGTTCGACAGCTTCGTTGATTACGACCGCTATTGGCACTTGGCGTGACTGCAGTTCATACATTCCTAGGCGAAGAATCCAAAGGTCCAGTATCCCTAGTCGGTCTAAGGACCACCCCTCATGAAGGTATGCATCGATGTCGGCATCAATCCGCTCAATGTCGCCTGAAACTCCAACGACCAGTTCACTAACTAGGTCAGCAGGCTCTATCACCTGGCTTTCCAACAACTCGCTCGCTGGGATTCCTCTGATTTCTGACTCATAGAGCAGTTCGATCGTCCGCTCTCTTGCTTCTCGCTTCTTAGCGGAGGGAGCTGGAGCGAAAGGATCTTCGCTCACTCGTTTGCTCTCTCTATATAGTCACCGCTTCGCGTATCTATCTTTAGTCGTTCTCCAGTTTCAATGAACAGGGGCACTTGGACTATGACACCAGTTTCCATAGTCGCCGCCTTACGCGCTCCGGAGACTCGGTCCCCTTGTATGCCTGGTTCTGTTTCTTTGACGATGAGTGTGACCGAAGCTGGTAGTTCGGTACCTACTATTTCACTGCCATACATCTGCAGCACGGCTGCATTTCCTTCGACGAGATAATCGGGGGCATCACCCAATTGTTGTCGGCTGACTTGGAGCTGTTCGTAGGTCTCACTGTCCATAAAAACAAGTTCGCCGCCATCTAAATACAAGTACTGCATCTCCCGTTTGTCGATAACAGCGCGTTCCATCTTCTCTCCAGCTCTAAAGGTCCGTTCTATGACTGCTCCCGTTCGAACGTTCTTCAATGTGGTACGAACAAACGCTCCACCTTTGCCCGGCTTTACATGTTGGAATTCCGAGATTTGGAAGAGGCCGTCATCCAAATCGATAGTCATCCCATTCTTAAAGTCTGAAGTGGATATAGACATAGGCTTCCTTCGGCTTTGTGATTCAACTAGATGATCGGGTCTTTAGGGGCGGTGGTTAGTCGCCGATATCCCGAAGATGTGACCAGAACTGTGTCTTCTATTCGAACACCACCAATACCGGGACGGTACACCCCCGGTTCCACAGTGACTACCTGAGACTCTTCCAATATGTCGTCGCTTTGGGAATTCAGCCATGGGCCCTCGTGGATTTCTAGACCTACGCCATGTCCTGTCCCATGAACAAAGTATTCAGAAAGGTTGCTCATCGCGAGATGAGATCGACAGGCGTCATCGACATCGGATGCCTTTACTCCCGGCCGGATAGTGTCGCATCCACGATTCTGTGCGTCGGTTACGGCATTGAGCATGTCCCAAAGATCTTGATCTATATCTCCAATGGCAAATGTTCTAGTCATGTCAGAGTGATATCCATCAATCACCGCGCCGAAATCGAGAATCACTAAATCTCCCGACCGGATGGTGCGATCTGATGGCCTCGCGTGAGGCAACGCGGCGTTAGGACCGCTAGCGCATATGGTCTCGAAGGAAAGAGCTTCGGCTCCTAGTTCGAGCATGGTCCGATCAAGAGCGCGCGCGAATTCGTTTTCAGTGGGCTCACCCGCAAGATCCGAACAAACTGTGGCTAATGCTTCATCTGCGATGGTCGCCGCTGCTTGCAGGCGCACAACTTCTCCAGGTTCTTTAACCCTTCGCAAATCTGAGAGCAGACCCTTTGCCGACACCAATTCGATTTCGACGCTTTCCTTTAGCGCTTCAACCTCACCCCAGGTAATGCGATCTGATTCAAGGGCTAACGATCTTGCGGACGAAAGTTTGTCTTCGATTACTTCTTTGTGCCTCTTCCGGTCACCGATACAAACATCGATTCCAGTTCCTACCGTTTCGCGTGGTGCCTGTTCGCCATATCGACCGTCTGTCAACAAGTGCATGTGTTCATCGGTGACAAGGAGGACGCCCGAGGAGCCAGTAAATCCACTCAGCCACCTCAAACTGATGCTGTCAGAGGTTAAGAAGCTGTCGATGGAAGCATCAGTCATGGCTTCACGCAGCGCAGCAACGCGACGTCCTCGTTGTAGTTCCGGAAGATCAACCATCGTTTTTGGTGCACGCACCGATAGCAATATCTACTGCCTCGATGTATCCCGCCCCGCCCTTGCCGACAATCGAAGCGGTGGCGACTGGTTCTACGACTGAGAGGTGACGCCATGATTCTCGCTTTGTTGGGTCGGACAAGTGAACCTCAACAATGGGACCTTCATAGGCCTCAAGAGCATCGTGTAGCGACCATGCATAGTGGGTGAGGGCACCCGGGTTAATCACTATTGCAGCCACCCGTTTACGCGCCGCATGAATCGCATCAATCAAGTCGCCCTCATGGTTGCTTTGAACGTGTTCTAGATCGAAGTCCTGGGAATTGGCATGCTCACGACTTGCCGTGACATGGTCCAACAGCGTTTCGGTTCCGTATATCTCCGGCGCGCGATCACCCAAAAGATTGAGGTTAGGGCCGGAGAGAAGCAGAATTACTGGACGAGCCACACCAATAGGGTGCCAGATCAAGAGGCAAATCAGCGCCTCACATTTGAGTTAGTTCTTCTCTGAGTAGGTTTTCCGGTACTTGTTCGACGACCTCTAGACCATCGGGACCGTCTAGAACAAAGGTCAGTCCAGTTAATGCTTTCTTGTCACGACGAAATAATTCCATTATGTGATCGACGTCGGAACCCTTTGGGAGGCTGCGTGGTAGGCCATAAACGTCGAGGACGCGGCGATGTTCGGCCAATTTAGCGTCGTCGATTCTGCCAAGGTTGTGCGCTACTCGCGCCGCGTATTCGATACCGATCGCAACCGCTTCACCGTGGCGGAGGTCAAAGCGTCCTTCGATTTCTAATGCATGAGCGAGTGTGTGACCGTAGTTAAGCAGGGCTCGGGTTGAGCCTTCCCGCTCATCTGACGCAACTACATCAGCTTTTATTTGCACACACGCTGCGACGCGTTCTTCAAGTGGCAGCGCATCTAGTTGCTCACCTCCCAAGAAGTGATACTTGGCTAACTCTCCCATCCCTGAACGCATTTCCCGCTCAGGGAGTGACGCGAGTATCTCAGTGTCACATACGACAGCGCAGGGCTGCCAGAAGGCCCCTACAAGATTTTTTCCCTCGTCCAGATTGACCCCTGTTTTTCCTCCTATCGCAGCATCGATTTGTCCAAGCAGAGTTGTTGGCACATGCATTACTTGAATACCGCGGTGATAGACCGATGCGGCGAAGCCCGCGACGTCGGTAACGACTCCACCACCGATCCCGACGACAAGGTCGCGACGTGTAAGACCTTCCCTGGCAAACTCGCCACACAAGTCTTCTATTACCGAAAGGCGTTTTGCTTGCTCTCCATCTGGCAAGTGGTGGATAGAGGACGGAACTTCAGTCGGTATCGAAACATCAATACCGTCCTGGGTAACGAATGCGATCCTCGACACTTCAGGGGGGACCAGCGACTGGAACTCCGAAAGTACCGATTTCCCTACGACTACCGGGTAGCTGCGCGAGTCAAGCGGGACATCGATGCGAATCACATACCGAAGAGTACCGACTCCGCGGAGTTAAGCAGCCTGAAATATTGAGTCGATGCACTGCGAGAAGCATTCGAGTCACTCTCAGTATTCATTGCAGTTACCTTGAATAACTAGTAATTCAAGGTAACTCCGACGGCATCGGCCATGGCACTAATTGGTGCCTCTACTCCGGTCCACAATCGGAATTGTTCGCCCGCTTGGAATAACAGCATCCCTAAACCATTTAACACTTGGAGGCCTCGAGTCTCGGCTTCGATCAAAAGCTTTGTTTTTTCTGGCTTATAGATGAGGTCAACTACACACTGGCCTGTGCCGAAAAGATTCACGTCAATGGGCATGGGTTCATCGTCGTTCATCCCTAGAGGTGTTGCGTTGATGACAAGGTTGGCGTCGCTGATGGCTTCTTGTTCCACCACCGATGAAGTTCCGCCGATGAGTTGCACTAGCTCTTCAGACGAAGCGCGAGTTCTGTTGCAAACCCCAATGCTTGACCCATGTTCAGCAAGTGTTAAGGCAACGGACCGCGCAGCGCCTCCAGCTCCAACGATAACCACGCGAAGGCCATCCGGTTCAATATTGGTTTGCGCTCGCAGTGCATCTAAGAATCCGATGCCGTCTGTATTTTCGCCTATGAGATGGTCGCCTTCTCGGCGGATGCAATTCACGACACCCAGCTTCGCAGCGGTTGGAGATAACTCATCCACTGCTCTGGCTGCCGCTGCCTTATGGGGCATGGTGACGGATAAACCTTGGAAGCCTTTTGCGCGCATATCCATAACTGCCTCTTCGCCCTTACCTTCCGGCACATGACACGCGATGTAGACCCAATCCAGACCTAAGGCATTGAAGCCTGCATTGTGAAGGAGCGGGCTTAAGGAGTGACCTACTGGATCACCGATAACAGCCGCTATTTGTGTTGTTTGTGTCGGAGTGTCTCGCGGGGGTATCAGCACAGGCCTCGCTCCTGACACTTAGCTTTGTCCCGTTCGAATTCTTCACTGCTGACCGAGAAGTTATGTCGCCCTTCGGCATCGGCTAGGACGTAATACATCCATTGACCAGAGATCGGACCCATCGCGGCCTCAAGCGATGCTTCACCAGGAGCAGCTATTGGGGTGGGGGGAAGACCTTTCGATAGTCGGGTGTTGAAGGGTGACTCCATCTGCAAGTCGCTCACGGTAAGTTCGTTATCGCCTGTTATGTAGACGATTGAAGCGTCGATTCCTAAGTACCAGTCAGCTGCAAGTCGGTTATGAATTACTCGGGATATTTTTGCACGCTCGCTGCCAATACGAGCCTCTCGTTCGATGAGACTGGCCAGGACTACCGTTTGATAGGGCGTTAGTCCGACCGTTTGAGGCGAGGCCGCATAGCCAAGCTTGGTGAGGATTTGGTCAAATCGAGTGACCATTTGAGTCAGTAGTTCTTCGGGCGTTGAATCTGGTCCGAGGTAGTACGTGTCTGGAAATAGCAAGCCTTCGTATGGCTCTATCGCTCCGGTGGGCATAGCCGATGGCGACGGGGCGTAATTGGAGACGACGTGTTGCATGCGCATCTCATCTTCGAACTCTGCTCCGCTGAAGGGCATTTCTTCATTTCTGTCTATTTCATTAATGATTTGCCGCACAGTGAGGCCTTCGGGAATGGTGACTCGAATTCTCTGTGTTTGCTCAACATATCGCGGCCCGTCTTTAAGAACGTCAAGCACTTCCCATACAGCGGAATTGGTGTGGAATGAGTAATCGCCGGCCTGGAACAATGGTGCTCCTTTAAGACGGACGTACCACTCGTATGCACGAGCGTCTGGCACTACTCCGTATTCCTCAAGCAAGTCAGATATGCCCTTAGTGCTTATGCCTGGCGGCAACGTGAGATTAATGGCCGCTCCCTGCTCTCCGGGAGGATCTAGTTGTTCTCTGCCCCATTGGACTGCTCGCATGGTGGCCCATACCGCCACGAGTAGAAGCAGTGTCAAAAAGAGTATGGAGAGCGTCGTACCGCGACCCTTGCGAACAAAAACTGTTTCATAGTCAACTCCTTCGCGCTGTGGTGGTCGTGATCGCACCGAGCGACTTTGACGCGGCGGCGGCGGCCGGAAACCTCTAAAAGAAGTCCCGGCTGAGTCGTTCATCTGCCATCCATCCATGCTTGCAGGATGATCGCGGCAGCTACTTTATCCACTATTTTTCGCCGCTGAGCTGCGTCAAGACCTTGCTCTAGCAACATTCGTTCTGCTTCGACCGTGGTCAAGCGTTCGTCGTGCATTTCGACTGGTATTGCAACTACCTGCCGGAGAAGTTCCGCTTCCTGTCGAGCGTTAATAGCTGCCTTGCCTTCGACGCCGTCCAACGACAAAGGAAGTCCGACGACAAGAATCTCTGCCTCCACCTCCTCGACGATACCTCTGATCAGTCGGTGGTCTTGGTCGCGGCTGCCTGAACGAGCAACAGTTTCGTAAGGGGTTGCGACTCGGCCATCACTGTCAGAGATAGCTACCCCAATCCGTTTCTCTCCGAGATCGATTCCAACGGCTCTCATCCGAGGAATCAGCCTCCCCCTAGACCCGCAGCGCGCCGGGCACTGTCTAGCGCTTGGTCGATCCCGTCTATGTTTTTTCCTCCAGCCACGATCAACGGCGGATTTCCTTTACGACCGAAGCCACCTTGGATCGCCTGTGCCGCTTCGTCGATCAGGTCGGCGGCATTGAAATCACCTTCTGGTAGCACTGCAGCTACTAGAGCTACTCCCCCTCCGTCTGGGGCACCCGCCAATACGACTGCACGGATTTCTGCACGGTCTCGGACCGCTGCTGCGAGATCTCGGAGCTCGTCGCGTTCTAGGCCATCTAATCGCGCAACGACGATGCCTTCTTCTGCGGTGTCGGCTAATTCACCGGCGCGGACTCCAGCTGTGACCTGTTGGAGGGTTTTGATTTGGTTACGCAAATCTTTAATCTCTCCGAGTCGGCGACTAAGCGCTTCAAGTAACTCGTCGGTTGAAGTGTTCAAGATCTCGTTCATTTGGGCGATTAAGTGCTCATCGCTTTGGAGTCGTTCGACCGTTGCTAAGCCGGTAATCGCTTCAACGCGGCGAATATTGGAGCCGATGCTGCTCTCCGAGGTGATCCTTAGGTGCCCGATATCGCCTAGTGCATCGACGTGAGTGCCACCGCACAGTTCGAGTGAATGCTGTCCTGCTTCTAAGACTCTGACCATGTCTCCGTATTTGTCGCCGAAGAACGCGATCGCTCCAGCTTCTTGGGCGTGTTCCATAGTTGTCTCATAATGTCGACAAGGCGCATTAGTTAAGAGTTCAGCATTGACAAGATCTTCAATTCGCGCCAACTCATCGCCTGTTACTGCTTCGAAGTGGTTGAAATCGAAACGTAGTCGGTCGAATGCAACCAGTGAACCCGCTTGTTTCACGTGCTCACCAAGCACTTCCCTCAAAGCCCAATGAAGAATGTGAGTTGCTGTGTGGTTTCGCCGTATAGCGGAACGCCGTTCTTCGTCTATAGCCGCCTTAGCCGCGCAAGGTGAACTTATGGTTCCTTCCACTACGCGACCAACATGTCGATGCAATCCGGGGAGGGCGTAAGTGCAGTCATGGATTTCAATGACCGCGCCGTCAGTTCTTATCGTCCCCGTGTCTCCGATCTGCCCACCACTTTCTGCGTAGAAAGGCGTTTTGTCGAGAAACACTTCGACTTGTTCATCCTCTAGTTCAATAACAGTTAGCAGCTGTGCATCATCTACGACGCCGGAATCTCTAACGAACTCCGTTACGTCATATTGATCCAAGATTTGCCGGTAGGTCTCGTTAGCGACGGTGGGTCCTTCAGCTCTAGCGGATCTCGCTCGTTCTCGTTGCTGACCCATCTCTGTGTCGAAACCTTCTTTGTCTAAGGTGAGGCCTCGTTCGCTGAGAATTTCTTGAGTGACTTCTACAGGAAAACCGAATGTGTCGTGTAGTTGAAAGGCGATGCTCCCGGAAAGCGATTCTCCTTGCTCAAGCGCCATGACTGCTTCATCCAAGATCTGCGACCCGGTAGCCAGGGTGCGGCGGAACTGTTCTTCTTCGCGCCCAACTACATCTTTGACTAGTTCAAGATTGTCTCGCAGCTCGGAATAGTGATCACCCATCACGTCGCATACAACCTCGACGAGCCGGGGCATCACCACATCTTCTACTCCTAGTGTCCACGCGTGTCGAACGGCGCGCCGAATAATCCGGCGGAGCACATAGCCTCGTTCTTCATTGGAGGGGAAAACGCCGTCGCTAATAAGCAGGGCTGTCGCACGGGCATGATCAGCAAAAATTCGCATCGAAATATCAACTGCCGGGTCCTGACCGTATTCAAGGCCGGTTATTCGTTCCGCTTCGGACAGCAACGGTGCAAAGAGGTCTATATCCCATGCTGAGTGCACTCCCTGAAGGACTGCTAACAGTCGCTCCAGACCCGCGCCTGTATCAATACCTGTTTGGGGAAGTGGGGTCAGTTCACCCGAGCCGTCATTGGAGAATTGCATGAAGACCAGGTTCCAGACTTCGATAAATCGATCTTCCCCGCCTTCCGCTGGTCCGCCGTCGTGGCCGTATTCGGATCCCAGGTCGTAGAAGATTTCGCTGCACGGCCCGCAAGGTCCTGTGTCTCCGGCGGCCCACCAGTTGTCTTTGTCGAGACGTTGTATCCGTTCAGCAGGTAAACCTACAGATTGGGTCCATATTTCTTCTGCGTCGTCATCGCTGACGTGAACGGTAACCCACAGGCGATCCTTTTCTAATTGCAGGACATCGGTAACAAACTCCCAAGCCCAAGGTATGGCTTCTGCTTTGAAGTAATCACCAAAGCTAAAGTTGCCCATCATTTCAAAGAAAGTGAAGTGGCGATTCGTCCGACCTATGTCATCTAGGTCGTTGTGCTTGCCTCCAGCACGAACGCATTTTTGAATAGTGCATAGTCGAGACGAAGGGGGCTGCTCTTCACCCAAGAAATAGGGCATGAAGGGCACCATCCCCGCAACCGTGAATAACAAGGAGGGTTCGTGAGGTATGAGACTCGCTGAGGCGCGCACGTCATGGCCGCGTTCACTCCAAAACTTAGAGAATGCTTCCCGCAACTCACCTGCTTGCATGCCCCCTGATGGTACCCAGGTGTCGCTCTTGGAACTCGGTCCTAATCAATAACGATCAGAAACTTGTTCCTGTTTGGCTCGCAGTTGCATCTCGGTATCTCGCATCTGACGTTGGCCGTCACTCCAAGCGTCTCGTATATCACGGCCGATACGACGCGCTGTTCCAGCTATCGTCGCCGTGCCGCGAACTGGTGCGTACCTTTCAGCGAGGTGACGAAATTGGCGTCGCACCCACAGAGAGCCACCGGCTCCAAAGATGCCTCCAAGCAGCAACCACCTAAGTCGTTTGAACACCTGTACAGCCTGCCACGAACTTCGGCTAATTGCGTTCATCTCAGACTGTTACGTCCACCATTCTTAATCCGATCGAACCCCGATTTAGCTCCAGCAGAGATCGCCTTGAGTTTGATAAATGGAACTGAGGCTGCACGCAGGAAGCTTCTGCCAAACGACCCTATGTGTTTGGATGCTTCTTCAGCTGTTTGTACTACCCCTTGAAGTCTCTGCAGCTCAATATCAGCGTGGTCAACGGTCTCTCGGAGGTCGTCTACAGCTGGTAGCGCTTGGTCGGCTAGGCGGTCAGCTGCCGAGCGTAATTGTTTCAACACTGAAATAAGTTGAACCAAAATCAGCAGCAACACTGCCATAGTCACAATGACACAAACCGTGACCACCACAGCCACCAGGTCCCAGACCGTCATGTCTTCTGATCCTTTGCTCCTTCGTCTGACGTCATCGGATCCCTCCGGGAATCGGCGGCACCCTGCTGATCGGCTAAGCGTTGAACAATTTCCGCTTCAAACCCGTGCAGACTGGGTGAGTAGTAGCGATGCCCCGTTATGTCATCTGGGAGGTACTGTTGCTCAACCCACCCGGCTTCACTGCTGTGAGGGTAAACGTAATCCTCACCGTGTCCCAAATCTTGAGCACCGCTGTAGTGGCTGTCGCGCAAGTGGCGAGGCACCCTACGTCCCTGACCGTTTCTAACGTCATGTCTCGCCCTAGTTATACCGAGTAATGCTGAGTTTGATTTTGGCGCTGTTGCTAGGTGAATGACCGCTTGGGAAAGATTCAGTTGTGCTTCGGGTAGCCCCACAAAGTCAACTGCTCTAGCCGCAGCGTCAGCAACCAAAAGCGACATGGGGTCTGCCATCCCAATGTCCTCGGAGGCCAGTATCACTAACCTTCTTGCTACGAAACGAGGGTCTTCTCCTGCCTCCAACATACGAGCTAGCCAATACAGGCTTGCGTCAACGTCAGAGCCGCGAATGCTTTTAATGAAAGCGGAAATAACGTCGTAGTGTTCGTCCTCACCATATCTATGAGCTCGCGCGTCAAGAGCTTGCTCTGCATGGTTCAGGTTGACGGTTGAACCTTTACCTCCAGCCAGCACAGCTGCTACCTCTAAGGCAGTCAGAGCGCGCCTCGCGTCGCCATCCGCTCGACGAGCGAGATGGTCAGATGCGTCTTGACTCAGTGAGATCTCCTCGTGCTTAGCCCCTCGGAGCAACAGCTCCGTTACAGCTTCATCACTCAGTTCGTTCATGCGAAACAGGTTGGATCTTGAGAGGAGCGGTGGGTTGACTTCGAAGTACGGATTTTCGGTGGTGGCCCCGATGAAGGTAAGTAGCCCGTCCTCCACTGAGGGCAAAAGGGCGTCCTGCTGACCCTTGTTGAAGCGATGGACCTCGTCAAGAAACAAGATCGTTCCAACATTCTGCTCTCCGAGACGTCGTCGAGCTTCATCAATTATTTGTCGAACGTCTTTGACCGTCGCTGAGACTGCGGAAAGCGTCACGAATTGTTTCTTGGTGTGGTTTGCGATGAGACGCGCAAGTGTGGTCTTTCCGCAACCTGGTGGACCCCACAAGATGATTGAGGTCAACTTATCTGCTTGTATCAACGTCCTTAGCGGAGCTTCGGTTCCCAACAAGTCCTCATGACCTACAAGATCGTCTAGGTGTCGGGGACGAAGTCGGGCCGCCAGCGGGGCTTGGCGACGCATCACCTCTTCTGCTGCCGACTCGAAAAGGTCGCTCATGACAACGAACCTAGTTCGCCGCAGATGCAAGATCGATCAAGTAGCGGGAGGAAGCACCCTCAGGCCTAACTCATCAAGTTGACTGGCATCGATGGATGATGGTGCATTAGTGAGCGGATCGGCGCCTGATTGCGTCTTGGGAAAGGCAATGACCTCTCGAATGTTCTCTTCGCCGACCAGTAACGCGACCAGTCGGTCTATACCGAAGGCAAAGCCCGCATGTGGCGGCGCTCCATACCGAAAGGCGTCCATAAGGAACCCAAACTTCTTTTGGGATTCTTCTTCGTTTATGCCCAGCATATTGAAGATTTGTTGTTGGATCTCTCGTCGGTGGATACGAACGCTGCCCGACCCTAGCTCCCATCCATTTAGGACAAGGTCGTAGGCCTGTGATCTCACCTTGAGTAGATCGGCAGGGGCGTTGCTATTCGACAGAAGTTCTAGATCCTCCGAGTGAGGCATGGTGAAGGGGTGGTGCGCGGGAAGTGGGTTTCCGTCATCATCGACATCTTGGAAAAGAGGGAAGTCCACGACCCAAAGAAAGCGCAGCCCTCCCTCATTGACTGGTGGCCTGCCTAATTCCAGTCGAAGAAGCCCCAACACGTGCACCACTGGGCGCCAGTCGTCAGCAACGAGGTAACAGATATCTCCCTCGTTTGCATCCATCGCTGATAACAAACCAGAAATCTCGGCTTCGCTCATAAATTTGGCCACTGGCGACGTCACTTCGCCAGATGGCCCGACTTTGATCCACACCAGTCCCTTGGCGCCCCAACTCTTAGCTTTATCGGTCAATTGATCCAGTTGGTTGCGACCGATATCGGCACCGCTTTCGACTTTTATCCCTTTAACGGTCGACGCCTTGAACGCGTTGAAATCAGTGCCTGCGAAGACTTCGGTGAGTTCAACTAATTCGAGACCGAACCGTACGTCCGGTTTATCCGATCCGTATCGATTCATTGCCTCAATCCAAGGCATTTCTGGGATTGAGTCCGGTCTGTCGCCGGTAATTATCTCCGTTGCGTCACTCACCGCTTCAGACACCACCGCTCTGACTTGCTCGCCGTCGGCGAAGCTCATTTCCATGTCAAGTTGCGTGAATTCGAATTGTCTATCGGCCCTCAAGTCTTCGTCTCGCATACAGCGAGCGACTTGGTAATAACGGTCGATTCCGCCAACCATGCAGAGTTGTTTGAATAACTGTGGGCTCTGAGGAAGCGCGTAAAAATCTCCTGGGCTCAACCTACTCGGCACAACAAAATCTCTTGCTCCTTCAGGTGTTGAAGCAATGAGCATGGGGGTTTCTACCTCGACAAAGTCCTGGTCTTCCATCGAGCGCCTAATTGCAGCATTGATTGCTGCTCTACTGCGGAGATTTTGTTGCATGCGACCAGTCCGCAGATCCAGATAGCGGTGACGTATGCGTATGGTCTCATCAACGTCGACTCGGCCGTCTATCTGAAATGGAGGCGGTTCGGCGCTTGAAAGGATTTCGACAGTCGCTTCTCCGATTTCTATAGAACCTGTAGGTAGGTCCGTGTTCATAGTTTCAGCTGGACGTTCTCGGACAGTTCCGGTCACCGCTAGGACATATTCGCTTCTAATGTCGTGGGCGTGGTCAACAACGCACTGAACTATTCCTGTGCGATCACGAAGATCCACGAAGGCTAAAAATTCTCCGTGTTCTCTCCGTTTGGCTACCCAGCCACAGACCGTGACCGTCCGGCCTATGTCATCGCTAGATAGTTGACCGCAGTAATCAGTTCTTTTTGTCATCGTCTATCTCCAGGGCCGTACGCCATAGTCAAGAGTCCAGCCCGAGTAGTTGTCGAATTTGACTGACCACTTGATCTCGCGGAACAACTATCTGCTTAGCTTCGCTGTCACGCAACATACGTATCGAAATTGTTGCTTCTTCTACTTCTTGTTCACCAACAATCAGAGCTATTTGCGCTCCGGACCGGTCGGCGCTGCGTATCTGGCTTCGCATGGAACGACCATCAAAAGACCTGTCCGCGACAATGCCGTCGGTTCGCAATAACTGAGTTAGGTCTCGCGCAGACGATCCATCTGTTACATCTACAACCCATACCTGAGTTTTCGGCGCCGGGTCCGGGAAGGACCCTTCCGAGTCGCAGGCAAGTAGGAGTCGTTCAATACCCATGCCGAACCCAATTCCTGGAGTAGGAGGCCCACCGAGTTCTTCGATCAACCCGTTGTACCGCCCACCCCCACAAACTGTGTTCTGAGCACTCTCTAACGCCTGGCTTTGAAACTCGAAGGTGGTGTGGGTGTAATAGTCCAACCCTCGAACCAGTTTGGGTTCAATAGTGAATGGAATGTTCAACGCGTTGAGCCCTTCTTGCACTCGCTCGAAGTGTCGTTGGGCCTCTCCGTCGAGAAATTCTTCAATCAGGGGAGCCTGCGCTATGACGCCCTGCGTTGCCGGTCTCTTAGAGTCCAAAACCCGCATGGGGTGCGATTCAACTTTGGTTCTATCTTCTTCATCCAAGTTGAGAGCATGTTCTTCTAGGAACTCACGCAGCGACTGCTGATACCGCTTCCGAGTGTCGGCGTCACCCATAGAGTTCAGGAGCAGGCTGACTTGCTTTAACCCCACACTTTGTAAAACGTTCCACCCCAGGGCGATGACTTCAACATCAATGTCGGGGTCATCTGAGCCAATGCTCTCAATTCCGAATTGGTGGAATTGCCGAAAGCGTCCTGCTTGGGGTGCTTCGTATCGAAAATAAGGACCTCTGTAATAAACCTTCCACGGCACTGGCGGCCGATGTTGAACAAAGGAACGGCATATAGCTGCTGTTCCTTCTGGGCGCAGAGCCATGTGCCTGTCGCTTCGGTCGTGGAACTCATACATTTCTTTTCCGACAACATCAGTACCTTCACCGATCCTGGAAAAGACTCCTATGTCTTCAAATATTGGGGTGTCCACCAGCGCGAATCCCGATCGAGATGCCACAGAGCTAAAAATCTCAACTACTGCTTCCCATCGGGTCGACTCGCCTGGCAGAAGGTCACGTGTTCCGATTGGTGTTTGGAAGGTATTTGCCTTCTTAGACATGGTCATCCTCGGGCGCGTCCGGGGTATGAGAAATAGCCGCCCGGTGGACATACCATCGTAGATGGTTCCAACAGAAAGTCCCTGACACTTATTGATCTACTTGGATTCGACTTAAGAAGGCGGACGCACGCTGTTGGGCATTATCCGGTGCGCGTCAAACACGGCATCTATGTCTCGTAACGCCCCAAGTAGCTGTTCCAGAAGCGTCGGATCGCCTACCTCAATATCAAATTGTAGGACCGAAACTTGATCGTCTCCAGTGAAGGTGTGTGCACTGGAAATGCTGAGATGATGATCGGAAATAACCGAAACGACGTCAGCTAAGAGCCGATCTCGGTCGAGGGCCCTTACTTCGACGCTGGTGCGGAACTGACCGTTGAAAGCGGCATCCCAGTCAACTTCGATTTGTCGTGCCCCCGAGTAACCAACAAGTTCGGAGGCATTTGAGCAGTCGTCCCGATGTATCGAGATACCGCGACCCTTCGTAACAAAGCCGAGAATTTCATCTCCGGGAACTGGATTGCAACAACCGGCGAGTCTTACGAGTGAATCATCAAATCCTTCTACATGAACACCGCTGGTTCGACGACGTCTAGAACCTCTGTGCTGTGCTGGTTTCGCTGGCAGTCTCTGGCTGCTTTCTTCTCCCCTTAGGTTCGCCACCAGCCGCTTGGCTATGGAAGATGGCTGCAGGTCACCCTTACCAACAGCTTCATACAGAACTGATAGGTCACTGCGATTGAATTGTTCAGCCACGCGAAGTAGTTCGTCACTCTCGATAAGTAGTTGCGCCCGCAAACCTTCCTGGCGCATGGCGTCCGTGATTTGTTCTCGACCTATTTCGGTTAATTCTTCACGGTCTGATTTGGCGAACCACTGTTTTATGCCGTTTTTCGCCTTTGGAGTTGTAGCAATTTCAAGCCAGTCTCGGGACGGGCCGGCGCCATCAACCTTCGATGTGAAAATCTCCACAGTGTCACCGGATTGGAGTTGACGGTCCAGAGGCACGAGCCTCCCATCGATTTTGGCTCCGATGGTCGAATCTCCAATATCGGTGTGAACGGCGTAAGCGAAATCTATGGGGGTCGCTTGGGTAGCGAGGGTGAAAACGTCGCCTTTAGGAGTGAAGACGTAGACCTCATCTTGGTCCAGGTCAACAGCGAGAGTTCGCATGAACTCTTCTGGATCATCTGTTTCCGCTTGCCAGTCAACAATGGAGTTAAGCCAAGGCATATCAGCACCCGACCCTTCCGAGGGGTCCTTATAACGCCAGTGCGCTGCGACGCCGTGTTCTGCTCGTTGATGCATATCCTCGGTTCGGATTTGCACCTCGAGGCTCACACCCTCAGGGCCGATCACTGTTGTATGGAGAGACTGATACAGATTGAATTTCGGCATCGCGATGTAATCTTTGAACCTGCCGGCAACTGGCTTCCAGGTGCTGTGTATGGATCCCAGCGCTCCGTAGGCATCTCGGACCGTGGACACCACGACTCTGATACCGACTAGATCGAAGATTTCGTCGAAAGATCTCCCTTTAACCACCATCTTCTCGTAAACGGCCCAGTGATGTTTTGTTCTACCGGTCACGTGCGCTTGAACAGATGCTTTAGATAGGCGGTCAATGATGGTCTGAGAGATATCTTCTACGTACGCATCCTGGGCAGGGGTTCGTTCGGCGAGCAGGCGGTCGATCTCTGCGTAGCGCTTCGGGTAAAGAGCTGCGAAGGCTAAGTCTTCGAGTTCGTTTCGTACCTCTTGCATTCCTAAGCGGTGAGCTAGGGGCGCGTACACGTCGAGAGTTTCGCGCGCTATTTGTTCTTGCTTTGCCGGTTGCAGAGCGCCCAGGGTCCGCATGTTGTGGAGTCGGTCTGCAAGCTTGATTAGCAGAACCCGGAGGTCTCGTGCCATGGCGACGAGCATCTTCCGCAGTGTCGCTGCTTGCTGGGCTTGTTTGGTCGCGAATCGAACCCGATCAAGCTTGGTGACTCCATCCACCAGCGCGGCTACATCTGAACCAAATTCACTTCCGATTTCGAGCAGTTCGATACCCGTATCCTCTACTGCGTCATGCAACAGTGCAGCTGCTATCGATACGTCATCTAGCCCCATTTCAGCTACAACTGAGGCTACGGCTACTGGGTGGAGTATGTAGGGCTCTCCAGATTTTCTGCGTTGTCCTTGATGAGCTTCGTCTGCCATTTCGTAGGCGCGGATCAGTAGGTCAGCAGAACTCTTTGGCCAACGAGCTTTGTAGCGGTCCACGACACCTTGAATTTCTGTGTGCACAGGCGCGGCCGCTCGCCGCCAAGGCAGCACTCTGGTGACAGTGGCCATCAGATAGCGATGTGGGGGTAGCTCTTCATCTACTTAATAGTGAATCACGGCAGCTACGTCACGTACACCTACTTGTTGGCGACCAGCGAGAAAATCTATTTCGATAAGCACTGCTGCTGCGACAACATCCGCGCCCGTTTTGTGTATTAGCTGCTCCGCAGCTGAGAGAGTTCCACCGGTTGCGAGAACGTCGTCCACTATGAGCACTCGGTCCCCTCGGCTGAGAGCTTTTGATTGAATCTCGAGACGGTCAGATCCATACTCCAGTCCATAGTTCTGCGCGTGGGTTGTACCTGGAAGTTTTTCGGGCTTTCTGATGAGACAAAATCCCGCGTTGAGTTGTTCAGCTATTAGTGGCCCAAAAAGAAAGCCTCGTGATTCGATTCCGGCTACGTGCGTTACCGACGAATCAAGGAAAGGTTTTGCCATTAATTCAGCTGCGCCGGCTAAGGCGCCGGGTTTGTTTAACAGCGGCGATATGTCACGAAAAACAACACCGGGTTTGGGAAAGTCTGGGAAGTCAGCGACGAGTTCCCGCAATGATTCGGGGTCATACTGATTCCTCATCTCAACAGTGTGCTCTTTCGTTTAACGCTTCCGGCCTTTCTTGCGCGGTCTGGGTGGGGAGCTTCTGTCGTAACGCTCTGCGGCAAGAGTTACTGCTGCGTTCTCGATCGAGTTCGATGCGCTTAACACTTCTGCGCTTCGATCCTGTTCAGCCCAATGAGGTTCTTTTTGTTTGAGTTTGGCAACCGTTGGCATCGCCACGAATACAGAACTGTAGGAACCGACTAGCAAACCGATAAGTAACGCTACGGCGAATTCTTGAAGGCTTGTTGCACCCATGAACAGTGAACCGACCACTAGTAGTGAAACGACTGGTAGCACTGAGGTGATAGTGGTGTTGATAGATCGCATGATGACTTGGTTCAGCGAGACGTTGGCAAGGTCGGAATAAGTCATTCGTGCTTTGAGCGAAAGTGATCGCTCGTTGTCTTTCACTCGATCGAAAACGACGATGGTGTCGTATAGGGAATAACCCATGATTGTCAAGAAGGCGACAACTGTTGCCGGACTGATCTCAAACTGGAAAAGAGCGTAGATTCCGACTGTAAGCGCTATGTCGTGAGCGACGGCTAGGAGCGCTCCAAGAGCCATCTTCCATTCGAAGCGGAGTGTGAGGTATAGCGCTATCAGAATGAAGAACACAACTAGGGCGCGCCGCGCTTTGCCCGCAACCTGGTCTCCAAAGGAAGGGCTGACTGTTCGCGCGCTCACGGATTCAGGATCAACTTGAGCTGCTTCTGCTAATACCGATCCGATTGACTCTGCGGTCTCTTCGGAGGGCAGTTCGCCGCGAACACGGAAAATGTCATCGCCTCCCTTGATTCGTTGTATGCGAGCGTCATCCATGCCAACGCTGGACATTGCATCGTCAATCGTGTCGGTCGTTATGGCCTCAGAGGCAGGTGATTCCCAAACACCGCCACCCTCAAATTCAATACCGAGATTTAGACCGCGAACCAAAAGGGCCGCTAAGCAAATAATTACAGCTACTGCGGAGCAGACGAGAACTCGCCTCGAAACTCCTAGGAAGTCCCACGACGTGTTGCCTTGATACATGCGCTTGATCGACAAGCTCATGTTGCTACCTCCTCTTTCGTCTCGCTAATGCCAAGTCGGCTTCGGCGCTCGTTCACTAGACGTCGAGCTACCAAGACCACTAGTGGACGCATGAAGAAGAATGAAACGGCTAGATCAATGAGAGTTGCGATGCCGAGATATAAAGCAAACCCTCTGACAGTTCCCGTGGTTAGCTGGTACAGGACTCCCGCACCAATAAGCGAGGCTAGGTCAGCCCAGATAATGGTAGAGAAGGCAGCCCGAAAGCTTCCGTCCGCTGCGGATCTCACAGCGCGACCTCGCCGGACTTCCTCTTTGATTCTCTCGTAATAGACAATGTTGGAGTCCACTTGAACACCGATGGAGACAATGATTCCAGTTGCTCCTGCAAGGGTGAGCGCTAGGCCTTGACTTTCACCTAGCCAGGCAATGATCGACCATAGGGTTGCTCCACTAATCGCAAGGCTAGATACGGCGACAAGGCCCAGTAAGCGGTAGTACAGCAACATATAAAGTCCGACCAGTGCTAGTCCCACTAGCCCTGCGACCACACCGGCGCGCAGCGTTCCTTCTCCTAATGTTGCCGACACTGTTCGCACGTCATCACGTTCGAACTCGACCGGAAGAGCACCGAACCGCAACACAAGGGCCAGATCCTTCGCTTCTTGTTCATCGAACGAACCTGAGATGACCGCCTGCCCGTTGAACTCAGTCGCGTTAATGGTCGGTGCGGACTCAACCACGCCATCCAAGACAATCGCAACTTGTCGTTCATAATTCGCAACGGCCATTGAGTCAAAGGCGACTGCGCCTTCATCGTTAAACGAAACGTTGACAATCCATTGTCCTTGGAAGGTTGCCGCCGCTTCCTCAATGGCCTCACCAGTGAGCTGCGCTGGTTCAAGGATAAATCCGGTGCGCCCCTCAGAACCTAAGAGGACGACTTGAGCCGAAGCATCATCTTGATCAGGCGGCGTCAAAACTTCTTCAAGAGAAGGCGGCTCTGAATCCGTCGGCTCGCTCGTCTCACTCAAACCACCTGAATCGCTGTTCTCCGCTAGACCCTCCAGGTACTGCTTTAGTCCCGAGAGCTGGTTCGGATCCTCCGAGTCGAAGATACCTTGAACCGGCCTAAAGGTCAGTTCTGCTGTTTGACCGATGAGGTCTACTGCCCGCTGTTTGTCTTTGACGCCTGGTAACTGAATAACAACTTGATTTCCTTGGCGGGTGATGTCAGGTTCCGCTACGCCTATTGCATCTACTCGGTTTCGAATAATCTCAATGGCGCGTTCAAATTGTTCATCAGTTACCTCGTCTGCCGGCCGCAGAACAACCTCAACCCCGCCCTGGAGTTGAACTCCAAGCACTGGTTTCCAGCCCGCTGAGAGCACCCCGATGAACGATGCACCTGCAACGAGTATGACCAGAAGTAGAGAAAGAATGTGGGAACGACGCACGGCTTTGGTCCAAATAGATTCAGGCTTGAGATTTATTCTTCGTCACTGGAATCGTCAGAAGTCTCTTCTGCGTCTTCCACTTTGGAGATGATTTCACCGATGGATCTACGTTGAACGCGCAGTTCAACGTCGTTATCTACTTCTAGTGAAACGACCTCGGCGTCTTCTTCGGCAACTATGACGCCGATCACACCGCCAACTGTGGCCACTTCATCGCCAATTCCTGCAGCGCGAACCATAGCTTCTCGTTCTTTCATTCTCTTCTGCTGCGGGCGAAGAATCAGGAAGTACATCCCAACGAAGACAATAATTGGCAGTAGCAGCGCCATGGTGAACGACCTCGGGCTCAATAATTAGAAGGACGGGATGTCAGCGTACTGCTCACATCCGCTGTGTCCATGAATCTTCGCCACTTAGGTACGAAGAAACCCGTCCGATTAACTCCACGTATCAAGAGTGTGGGAGCGAAACGCTTCGTAACTTCCGTCTTCGATCGCTTGCCTTGCCTGTTTCACGAGATCAATGAGAAACCACAAATTGTGCAAGGTTGCTATACGCGCGGCCGTTGGCTCTTTCACCTGCATAAGGTGCCTTAGATACGCTCGACTGAAGCTATTCGACATCGGGTTATGCGGGTCGAGAGGTTCATCGCTGGCGGCATGTTTCGCGTTGCGGAGATTCAACTTACCGGTGCTAGTTAGCACGGTTCCGTGTCGAGCGAGCCTCGTAGGCAAAACGCAGTCGAACATGTCCACACCTATGCCAATGGCGTCAACAATTCGCGCCGGGTCACCGACACCCATCAAGTATCGGGGTCGGTCTTCTGGAAGTTCAGAAATAGCTGCCCTTAGTGCAGGCATCATTTCTTGGTGGCTCTCACCCACAGACAATCCACCGATCCCGTATCCAGCAAAATCGAGTCCCGTTAAATATTTTGCGCTCTTTGCTCGTAGCCCCTGGTCGATCCCGCCTTGCACTATGCCAAACAAGGCCTGACCCGCTTTGGAGTGCACGGATTTGGCTCTGGCCGCCCAATCGTGGGTTCTTCCCATCGCTTCGATAATCGCCTTTTGCGGTGACGGCAAAGGCGGGCATACATCTAGCACCATCTGAATATCAGCGCCTAGCTGCTCTTGGGTAAACACAGCATCTTCGGGCGTAAATCGTTTCTTTGAACCGTCATATATGGAGGTGAAAGTCACACCGTCGTCGTCGATTTTAACGTTGTCGTTGAGTGACATGACCTGAAACCCGCCAGAGTCGGTCAACATGTGACCCTCCCAAGACACAAAGGAGTGCAAGCCTCCCAAACCCTCGATGATTTCGGCCCCAGGCCGCAACATCAGGTGGTATGTATTGCCCAGAACTACTTCGATTTCAAGCTCTTCGTAGTCCCGTTGGTCAAGATGAATGACAGCTCCGCGAGTTCCGACTGGCATAAACACAGGAGTCTCAATTGAGCCTCGGGGAGTGTGAATTCGACCCCTGCGAGCTCCCTGGTCGACTGCGAGCAGTTCATAACTTAGAGACACAGTGATACAGCATGACAGAGTGTCAGCTAGTTAGACATTCGATGCAGCAGCATGGCATCACCAAATGAAAGAAACCGGTACTGGTTCTCTAAAGCTTCTTGGTAGAGAAATTTCCATCGAGTTCCAATGAAGGCATCGATCATCATCAGGAGGGTTGATTTAGGCATATGAAAATTTGTCATCATCGAATCAACAATTTTGAACTGAGATCCACGACGAAGGAACAGTTCAGTGCGGCCTGCCAGAGGACCCCGAGCAGCTGATTCGAGTGCGCGGACTGTAGTTGTTCCTACGGCCACTACTCGTTTCGCTGTTTGGCAGGCTTCCCATGTCTTGGGGCTGACGCTATAACGCTCGCTGTGCATAACGTGATCTGCAGGGTTATCTACTGTTACCGGTCGAAATGTGTCTAGTCCCACCACCAGATCTATTTTTGCGATATTCACGCCGACTGCTTCGATTCTTTCGAGCAGACCTTTGGTGAGGTGCAGACCTGCAGTTGGTGCCGCTACCGATCCTGGTGTTCGGGCATAAACAGTCTGGTACCGGTCTGGGGAATGACCCGTGGATGTGATGTAGGGGGGAAGGGGTGACTCCCCCGCCCGAGACAGCCGGTGACAATCGGCTGGTTGAAGGATCGGTTGTCCATCATGGAAGATCTGGACAGTTCTTCGTCCATCTTGGCCGAACTCATCGCCCACCAGAACTTCTAAAGCACTGTCTCGCTCGCTCCTCAATTCAGTCCCACTTTTCACGCGACGTCCTGGACGAACAAGCGCTGTCCAGCCTTCCCCTTCGGGCTCCAAGAGAAAGATCTCAACGGCTCCGCCCGTAGTTTTCCGTAACGGCAGCCGTGCTGGGATCACACTTGTCTCATTTAAAACAAGTAAGTCACCTGCTCGCAACTGATCAGGGAGGTTCGCGACGGTTAGATGTTGAGGCGGCTCATCTGGCCCTTTGTCGACGAGGAGCTTGGCGCTGTCGCGAGGTATCGCAGGCATCTGAGCGATGACTTCCTCAGGTAGTCGGTATTCGAATTCCTGCATGCTTGGTGGTGGCTTTGGAGCATTCATGCCGGAGACAATTCTAGGTTTCTCGTTTCGCTAGCTGAGCTATTGCCTCACGAGTCCATGTTGGCGCCACTCCACGTGCTCGCAGTAAACGGCCGATGTGCTCGCTTTCTTGTTGAGGGGAAGCTTCTATAAACCCATTCAGGATGACAGAGAGGTACGGCTCGCCGGGCGATGTTGGTTCAGGGGTCTGCTCACTCGTAAAGGTAAGTAAAGGTCGTTCTCGGTATCGCCCTAGATAAACAACTCTGGAGTACCAGCTATCACCGATGCTTACCTCCCCTCGACGAATGACCTCTTCAATATCGATTGTGATATCGCCGGGTTCACGACCGTTTTCTTGCGCCGCTACGTCCATAAATTGTTCTTGCGTGATGTCCCAACAGCGGACACAGGCACCTTCGTTAAGGTGCGGCTCAAGAAACGCTACGCCCCCTCCCCACCTGTCCGACGAAAGCCCAAAAAATAAGCTCCACGGGCCATGCACTAGCGGAGCGAACTGTCCTGGTTGTTGACTGTCGCGAGCGCCGATGTGTTCGGAGTGGTGCGGCAAGTACCGGCCTCCCTGCAGGTAACACAGAAATCGTGCCCTCAAAATGTTCGAGCCGTAAGCTCCGTACCAGATTCGATCCGAGGTCAATGTTCTCTACTCGAATAACGATGGATCTTCGATGGGTTGTTCAGGCGCAGCTATTCCGAGATGCTCAAAAGTCGTTGCTGTCACCACTCGCCCTCTAGGTGTGCGTTGGATGAGGCCTTGTTGAATTAGAAACGGTTCGTAGACGTCTTCCAACGTTTCAGGTTGTTCTCCGACGCTAATCGACAAAGTAGATAGACCAACTGGTCCTCCTCTGTGCGTTACTGCGATCGACTCCAAAATTGAACGATCAACTTTGTCGAGTCCAAGTTCGTCAACACCGAAGAGCGCCAATCCGTTTCGCGCAACGGTTAGATCGACAAGTCCCTCTGCTCGAACTTCGGCAAAGTCTCGCACTCTACGGAGTAGCCGGTTAGCAATTCGAGGCGTGCCTCTACTCCTATTTGCTATTTCGGCAGCTCCCGGCGAATCGATGGTGACAGACAGAATTCCGGCGGCTCTTTCCACTATCGATTTGAGTTCTTCTGGGTTGTAGTAGTCAAGGCGCTCAACGAGCCCGAAGCGGTCTCTCAGGGGGCCGGCGATCAAGCCGGTGCGAGTAGTCGCGCCCACCAGGGTGAACGGGGGTAGGTCAAAACGAATTGATCGCGCAGCTGGTCCCTTGCCGAGGACAACGTCCAACTGGAAATCTTCCATCGCTGGGTACAACACTTCCTCAACTTGTTTGGGTAAGCGATGAATTTCGTCAATGAACAGAACATCGCGATCTCCGAGATTTGTAAGAATCGCAGCCAGATCACCTGCTCGTTCAATAGCCGGTCCCGAGGTGATGTGCATAGCCACATCAAGCTCGGCGGCAACGATTCCAGCAAGGGTTGTTTTCCCTAGGCCAGGTGGTCCGGCAAACAACAGATGGTCGGGAGGTTGCTCTCGGCCGCGAGCTGCATCCAAGACGACCTCCAGATGCTCTTTAAGTTCGACTTGGCCTACAAACTCTTCCAACCGTCGGGGACGCAAACCGGCTTCATCTCTATCGTCGACTACAGCTTCGGCCGTCAATACCTCATCGCGACTGTCGGAGGTTTCTCGGTGGAAGCCTTCTTCTCGGCCCCATTCATTCTCAGTCATTAGCTCGCCATCCGTTGAAGCGCTTCACGAAGCATTGCTGACGTATCTGTACCTTCGAGGCCTTCAACAGCGAGACGCACTTCTTCGGTGCCGAAGCCCATCTGGCGAAGCGCTTCGCGAACATCGGCTATTGCTGTTGAGTTGGATTGCTGACCGTTTGAACCTTCGTATTCAACATGTGTTGGCATCTCGAGACGATTTTTGAGTTCCAACACCATTCGTTGCGCAGTTTTCTTTCCGACCCCAGGCACCAGACACAGCGCATCAACATCTTCACTCGCAACAGCATGCCTCAGCTCTTCTGGTGGCAACGTCGCCAAAACTGCCATTCCTAAGGCTGGTCCTACGCCATGAGCTCCTATGACCGACTCGAAACATTTCCGTTCAGCCAATGTGGCAAAGCCATACAAAGTTTGGTCGTCTTCTCGGATGTGCTGATGAATATGCACAAAGGCATCAGTTCCGATGTCAGGAAGATCAGCAAGCGTGCGGGGGTTTACTGTCACCCTGTACCCGACTCCCGATACCTCAATAACGATCTCCCCTTCGGCGTCCTTATCGATTAACACACCACGTAGCGATCCGATCATGATGGGTTCGCTGCTTCGGTGAGCCGTCTACTTGAGGCATGGGCTAAATGACAAAGTGCCACTGCGGCAGCATCTGCTGCATCAGGTGGTGAAGGGATCTCGGGCAGAGACAAAAGTGATTGAACCATTCGTTGCATCTGTTCTTTGTTAGCGCTCCCCCAGCCCGCCACTGCCTCTTTGACCTGGTTTGGTGTGTATTCGAAAACTTCAGCGCCGGCTATGTTTCCGATGGCCATAGCTAACCCGCTTACTTGTGCTACTCCCATCGCTGTTCTGGCGTTCATCTGGAAGAAGACGCGCTCTATCGCAACCACATCAGGGCGGTGTTCCTCAACCAAACTGCAAAGCTCCTGGTGAATTGACGCCAAACGTTGCGGCAGGGGGGCTTTCGCAGGCGTTCTGATAACGCCTATTGCCACAGCTTCAGCTTTTCTTCCCGATTGCTCAAGGACGCCATATCCACAACGAGAGAGTCCGGGATCGATCCCCAAAACGAACACAAGTTCGATTGTACATGACTAGCCCATTACTACTGATCAGCTTCAGGTCAGTTCGGCGAGGATTTCATCTGAGATGTCGAAGTTGGCATACACGCCCTGCACGTCGTCGTGGTCGTCCAACGCGTCCATAACTGCCATAACTTGCGCCGCTTCTCCACTTGAGGCGAGCTCGACAACATTTTGGGGCAGATACGTCAGATCCGTTGAGGAGACTTCGATACCTGATGCTTCAAGTGCTTCTCTAACCGACGCTGTGTCAGAAGGTTCCGTCGTGATTCTCCAGTTTTCGCCCTCAACTACGACATCTTCTGCTCCGGCTTCGAGGGCCGCCAGCATGATTAGATCCTCATCAACAGTTCCAGGCGCCATAACTACGCCTTTCCGCTCGAACTGCCAAGCAACTGCTCCAGGTTCGGCGAGGGAACCTCCGGCTCGGGTGAAGACACTGCGTATTTCGGCACCAGTGCGATTTCTGTTGTCGGTCAACACGTCAACGAACATTGCTATTCCGTGCGGGGCGTAACCTTCGTAGTTCACTTGCTCGTAATTGACGCCCTCAAGCTCACCTGTTCCCCGCTTGATAGCACGCTCTATCGTGTCCAGTGGCACGGAGTTATCACGCGCCTTCTGGTACATGGTCCGCAGATTCGCATTGGAATCTAAGTCGCCTCCACCTTCGCGGGCTGCTACTTCAACTTGGCGAATCAGCTTCGCGAAAAGTTTTCCGCGAGCTTTGTCAGCGGCGCCTTTTTTGTGCTTGATGGTTGCCCATTTGGAATGGCCCGACACTTCGATACCTCCGATGAACATTCTGCCATCGTCCCTGACGTAAGCGAACCCTGAACTTCAAGCAATTGGCGCAAACCTTCAATCAAGGTTTTCGAGAAACATCTGATGTATACGCAGATCTTCGGTTAATTCTGGGTGGAAGCTACTTACCGTGACATTTCGTTGACGGCAAAGCACCGTCGATTGTGCGCCTCCGTCAAGTTCGATGGTGGCTAGCGTTTCGACAGATGGGTCGCAGTTTTGGACTAAGGGTGCCCGAATAAAAACTCCGCGAAACGGCGTTTGGAAACCGCTGATCTCCAGATCTGATTCGAAACTAGCGATTTGTCGACCAAATCCATTTCGGCGAACAGTTATATCGATTTGGGCAAAACTTTTCTGGTCCGGTCGTCCATCTATTACATCTTTGGCAAGGAGAATCATGCCTGCGCAGGTCCCTAAAACAGGTAGCCCTTCGCTGATTAGATTCGCCAACGGTTGAAAGGTTCCGCTGGACTCCAAAAGCATAGAAATTGTTGTTGATTCACCTCCAGGGATCACTAGTGCCTCAAGCTCGCGAAGATCGTTCGGCACTCTGACTTGGCGAACGGTGGCTCCTAGCTTTTCAAGCGCGGCAGTGTGCTCTCTTGAAGCGCCTTGTAAAGCTAGAACTCCTACTGTCTTTGGCAAATCAGGCGTCTACCAGCCGCGTTCGGCGAGCTTCGTTTCGAGTTCACCGATTTCCAGGCCCGGCATCGCGTCACCCAAACCACGACTTACTTTGGCGACCATCGCTGGGTCTTGGTAATGAGTCACGGCTTCAACTATGGCTTTCGCTCGGGGAGCAGGGTCTTCGCTCTTAAAAATGCCTGAGCCGACAAAGACGGCTTCAGCGCCTAGCTGCATGACCAACGAAGCATCAGCGGGTGTTGCTATTCCACCGGCGCAGAACATCGGCACTGGCAGTGTGCCTGTTTCCGCAATCTCTTGTACGAGTCCCAGTGGCGCTTGAAGTTGCTTCGCCCAATCGAATAACTCAGCTTGATCAGCCTGAGTGATTTTGCCGATGTCGCCAAGAATCGATCGGAGATGCCGAACTGCCTCCACGATGTTGCCTGTGCCTGCTTCACCTTTTGACCGAATCATGCACGCTCCTTCCGATATTCGACGAAGCGCTTCTCCGAGGTTTGTTGCTCCGCATACGAAAGGAACCGTGAATGACCATTTGTCTATGTGGTGAGATTCATCTGCTGGTGTTAGAACTTCGGATTCGTCGACGTAGTCAACACCAAGTGATTCGAGGATTTGAGCTTCGGCAAAGTGTCCGATTCTCGCTTTCGCCATCACAGGGATGGTGACCGCCTCTTGTATGCCCTCAATCATTACAGGGTCGCTCATGCGAGCAACACCGCCGTCGCGCCGAATGTCAGCGGGTACTCGCTCAAGGGCCATTACTGCCACCGCGCCTGCGTCCTCGGCGATCTTGGCTTCCGCCGGTGTGACGACGTCCATGATGACTCCGCCTCGCAGCATGTCGGCCAACCCTCGCTTTACGCGTACTGTGCCCACCTGCGAGTTTGAGTTGCTTGTGCTTTCAGCCATTCCCCTAGTCTAAGCGCACGAAGTAAAGAACGAGTCGGCTTCAGCTAGTCATCGACTTCAAGTATCTCGACCGAGTCGCGGGGAGCCAACAAAATCCATGTGCTGCCGGGCGACATCGCAACGATGCGATCTTCGTTGTCCACGAACTTCGTGTGGACCGTGACATTTGCTTTGTTCCACCGACCTTCAATGATGCCCCCATCCTTAAGCATCCAGGCAGTGCCTGAACCTTCAGACACTAGCCCCAGCGGTATTCGGGCTCCGTTGGCGTCTTCTTCATTGGTCAAGACGTACTTTGTGAATTGGATAATGACATTTGCGGGGGCGAGCCGGTGTTGTTCGCCATTGAGATCTAGAGCGACGTGCGTGTCATCGTTCTGAGATCTTGCCCATCCACTTCGTGTCGCGTCCCATAGGTGTGTGACCCGCGTTGAGCCCCAGTCGATTCGGATCCCTTTAATCTGACGGCTCGGACTTCTGCTCGCGTCTTCGGATAGTTCGTATGGCCACAGCGGCTCGGAGGTGAGTGGCTCGTGTTCTTCTTGGTTGGCTAGTTCCGAGGCACGAACCCACAAGTTACTGGGAGATGTTCGTTCTGTTTGACGCCAATAGTGTGAAGGATTTCTGTACAAGCCAACGTCTGTAATGGCCACCGTGTTGAGGAGTTTTCTGAAAGCCCAGTTGGAGCCGCTCCAACCAAAAAGAGCTCCGTCAAATGGCATCAGGATAGGTATGTCGGTAGACCTGCCAGATCGGATAGGCCCCACTGACGTGGGAATTTGGGAGTGGAAAATTGCCAAAAACCTGGTTAATCCGCCCTCCACTAGTTCTTCGAAGACGATGTCTGCGTCTTGGAGTCCCTCTTGCGGTAACGCCGTGGGAGCGTTATCAATCTTTAGTGCAAGCGGTGGCGAATTAAGATCTGATGGGCTAATTGAAGTGCCACGGAACGGCGCCAGAACTTCACTTTGTGGGTCTCGTGCTGACTGCTGTTGAGGCGTTGTAGTTACCGCTGTGTCGCTCGTTGAGGACCCGGATGTTTCGCCTGACTCAACCTTTTGCTGATCCGGTTGAGTGGTGGTCGTAGCTTCGGCCGTCGTCTTGGTTTGGTCTACCTCGTTGTTTGCCGTTGCTGTGTTGTATGCATCTCTGGGATCGGCTGCGCAAGCGATACATAGAAGTCCGGCTACTCCTATGACGAGAGTCGCTTGCTTCATAGTTAAATCACAACTCGCGAAGGGCTGTCATGCGCGCTTCGGCTGTAGGCCGATCAGTGTTCTGCCTGGTCGAAAGTATCCAGAGAGAATCAGTAATGCGGTCGGCCTTTGCTAGCGCGTTTCGATTTTCCATCATTGCGAGTGCTTCCACCATGCCCGGCGGATAACGAGTCAGAGCCACGCCAATGCCGTCGTTAAAAAAGTCGTCGCTTGGATCAAGTGCTAGTCCAATCCTCTTCTTGACTCTCATAGGCAGGAGAGCGAAGGGTCTCACCCGGATTGTGGCTATTCCAATTTGCAATCCGAACGTCGACAACGCCGTCGTCGCTAGGGCAGTTTGACCGGCAGCTATCTGTGAGATGCGATTCGCAACAACTGCCTCGAGCTCTATCCTGCTAGCCGAACTCAAAAGACCTGTCGTAACTATAAGAGTTGATTTTGCTCTGGATCGTCCCAAAGCCGCCATGTTTCGCGCTTCAGTTGAAAGTATCCGGATTTCAGGGACAGGTATGCCTGTCGATAGGCAAATCGCCTCGACCAAGTTCGTTAGACGTGGGTACTGGCCACTATGCATTTGTTGATTCTCGAGAGTCGCCAACGCGCGCTGTTCAGATGTTGCACTGATGTACGCAATAGAGGCCAGCGTTAGCGCCGCAACTATCAATCCAAACCACGGTGAACCAGAAATGATGAACACCAGAAAGAAAAGTGCAGTGGAAAGCGCCGCGATGCTGCCCGCAAAAAACGCGATTAGCAGGCTCGCGTTTTGTCGGTTTTTGTCGCTCAGGTTGTCCATTTGGGTTCCGTGTCTCCGATGTGTCCCGGCAACTCCGCTGAGTATTGTACGGCGGCAATCCGCCAGCGCCGTTCAGAAACTAGAGAGTCTGGTCAGCTGTATCCCATTATCTGAAGGGCCAGCCCATGCGGCTTAACTCGCCGCGCCAGCCCCCTCGATCAGGGTCTGCTTTTTCGATCGCTATGGCCCGCTCGTATATGTCGACATATATTCCAGCAAGTCGCTCCATCGAGAACTCCGCTACTCGTTTACTTCCGGCGTCAGTAAGCGCTTGCGCCAAATCCTGATCTTCTAGAACCTTGGTTAGCGCCCTCGCTAATGTCTCAGCTTCTCCTGGAGGAACTAGGAAAGCCTCATCGCCATTTACGGCAACATTTCGATACCCCGGCAAGTCGCTCGCTACCACTGGGGTTCCTGCTGCCATGGCCTCGAGGAGCACTATTCCGAAACTCTCTCCGCGAAGAGAAGGAACGCACAATACGTCGGCTCCTTTTATTCGACTTATCTTCTCTTCGTCGCTGACTGGACCTAGCCAACGCAGCCGGGGTTCTCCCCTGTATGTGTTGTGTAATTCTTCGGTTTGAGGACCATCAGACATGATCCACACGGTCACATTTGGAGGTAAAGATTCCACTGACTTAAGCAAGATTTCCAAGCCTTTACGAGGCTCATGTCTGCCAACGTATGCGACTGTTGCACCTTCGGACGGGATTGGTTTGGTGTCCTGGAATTTATCTATTTCGATCCCGTTGAAGACCACTTCGTAGTCCCCGCCGAGCGCTTCGTACGCCATGTCTTTCGCGTCTTGGGAAACCGCTGTGCGGATATTCATTCTTGTTGCCAGCCATCGAACGCCGGGGGTCATGTACGCCTTACTACCTCCGGCTGCGTGCCAGGTACCTACTATCGGGGCGCTTCGGAGGAAAAGCGCTGTTTGGCAAGGTCCGGGACAGATGGGCTCATGGATGTGAACAACATCAAATTCTTCATCTCGGAAAGCTCTGATGGTTCTTAAGGTGCACGCTAAGTCGGGTGCGATCGGAGCTATGGAACCGTTGGCGAACGTCGGAATGCTGGCGCCCAATGGAGTTACACCAGTCTCTGGAGGCGCTCCATCGCATGGTCCAAGGACTCGAGCTTTGTGGCCAAGCCTGTTGAGAGCTCTTGCTAACGCGAGGACTTGAGTCTGCACGCCTCCAGGGCTACTGAGGCTGTAGGGCGATACTATTCCTATCCGCACACCAGATAACGCTACGCGAAGTTCCCCTCAGTCCACAGGGGAATTTGAATTGCGGTCACTTTTGTTCCGATGAGTCGCTGGGCCAATTGGGTTGAAACAAATGCCATTGCTCAGGATCGCGACGTATCAACACCTCAAGCTCCTCGGCAAGTAGTTGGGTGACGCGTTGCACATCTTCTTTGACTGTTCCGAGCCTGGCAGTGTCGATGGGCGGTCTCACCAAGCCAAGATGTTTGCCTTCTGGTTCGAAATAGACCGCCGTAGGCAAAATTGTCGCCCCTGTGCGTAATGCGAGCAGCGCCGGCCCTGCGGGCAAAGTTGTCATCTCTCCCATGAAATTGATCTCACTACCCCCACCTGAGATATGTCGGTCGCAGAGAAGACATACGATCTCATTTCTCTTTAACGCAGCAGCGATCTCTGCCCCTGCAGAAGCGCTTAGGGGTACCACTTTCATGCCCAGCTTCTCGCGGAAGCTAGCAAACCATCGGAACAGTCGGTCAGGACTGATGGGCTCTACCACAACTGTGATCGGCAACTTGTTGACGGTTGCCATCCAGAATCCAGCCCATTCCCAGCCGCCCAAGTGAGGTAAAGCGAGGATTACTCCCTTGCCTCGATCTAATGCTTCTTCAACAAAACGGTAGTCAGGGACATCTATACCCTCGCTTAGCTGGAAGCTCGTTCGGGAAGGGAGCCTGAAGGATTCGATCCAATAACGACTGTAGGACGCGAAGGCGTTCTTGGTTGCAGCTCGCACCGACGTGTGGTCAGCATCAGTGCCTAAAGACCTTCTCATGTGTCGTGTGACCATCGAGCGCTTGCTTCTCAGCATCAAATGGAGCGGTCTCGCCAGTAAACCGGGCAGCGCGCTGGCGACGGATTCGGGCAGACGTTGAGCACTCCAAGCTCCAACTCGATAGAGCGCTGTGATCCCTCGCCCCGACAAGACTGTCAACTTTGATTACTGGAAATGTCGTTTGTGGCTTGTCGCCAAACCTTGAAGAACCTTTGGAGTGCCGTCGCGGATGTGAGGGCCAGCATGATCCAAAGCACGGGAATCAATAGCACTTCAAAACAAAGGCCAAATCCCAGGACGACCATCCGTTCTGCGCGCTCCATTAGACCGCCTTTGGCTTCATATCCCAACAGCTCGGCCTTTGCTCTTTCATAGCTAATAAGGGAAGCAGTCGCGAGCACGGCCATCGGAAGCAACATGATTGTGCCCCCTTTGGTATCCGCTAAGTGCCATGCGACACCACACAGCAAAAGCCCGTCAGTTACCCGATCGGCGGTTGAGTCAAAAAAAGCACCACGTTTTGAGGTGGTGCCTGCCGCCACGGCGACCGCTCCATCTAACAGGTCGGGTACGGCTGTCAAGATAAGGAAGATCAGTCCCAACTGGAGTTGGCTGTTCCCAATAAGAAGGCAAGCGGCAACCGACATCCCGAGACCGATACAAGTGAGGAAGTTCGCGCTGACTCCTAGCCGAACTAGGAAGCGTCCGACAGGTCGCACCAGGCGATCAACTCCGTTACGAAAGTTTCCGTCAAGCATCGAGGTTTGTCTCCGAAGCGCCGTCGAGTTCGCTGCTTTGAGCCCATTCTTCTGGATTTTCTTCGACGTAAAATTCGACGATTGTTCCGTCAACTGCGTCTACCAGAACGAGGCCTCTGTGTGCCGGCGGATCTTCAGCTGAATAAACCAGCATTTTCCATGTTGGTCTGCTCAGTACGCCCCTCCAACCAAGTTGTGCGCTTGCATGCCCTACTGGAAAGCCGACTGCTCGATTTGCGGCGACAAGTGCTTCGTTTTCATCGAGGCCGAAACCTCGGCCTGCGGCGAGGCTATATAGGCCAAATAGGCCGAGCGCTACGCAGCCGGCTATGAGGCCGGTGTTAACGAGCACGGGTTCTCCGGTAACCGATGCGGACCAGATCCCTAGTCCAAGGGCAACTATGAGATACATCAACCCGGTGACTTTCCGGCGTTTATTATCCGGGAACTTATATACACCGACAAATCCTCGATCAAGGTCATCGGGAAGCTGGTCGCGTACTTCGTTGTCGTCCACCTGGATCACGCTACCTGCCATCGAACATTTCTCAAGACTTCACTCAAAAGCATCTCTCAGGCGTTCGAGGGTGGACTCCAACGACTCCGGGAGTACTCGCGTACCCGAGACCGTCGTCATGAAATTCGTGTCGCCATCCCATCGCGGCAACACGTGAACATGAAGATGATCTGGAATTCCAGCGCCTGCTCCTTGTCCCAAATTGGCACCCATATTTATTCCGTCAGGCACGTATGCCCTTTCAACGGCCGAAATTGACCTTGAAACCAAGTCAAAGAGTTCGTGCCTACAGTCATCATCAAGGTCTTCAAAATTTGCGACGTGGTCATATGGAAGCACCATTACGTGACCCGTGTTGTAAGGGTAGGCGTTAAGGATCACCCCAGCTCGTGACCCACAATGAACTAGCGATTCTGGTTGACTCTGTCGCAAGTCGAGGACAGCGCACAACACGCATCGTCCCTCAGAGGCTCTGGAAATTTCTCCTGTTTCGCCACTTACGTATTCACGCCGCCAGGTGGCCCATATCCGTTCTAGACCGTCCATGGAGACACCTTGACCGCTTCGCCTACTGGGTGCTTCATTCGAGACCAACAAGTTTCAAAGCAACTCGCGTTCGATAGCGCGTATTGAGTTGAAGAAGAACAGCAGTGAACGCCTCGATCGCAGTCGCGTTCGACAGGTTGCCGCAATCAAGCGCTCTGGTTCCCGGTATTTTCCCAACTATCTCAGCCACAAGGTCAGTGGCCTCGCGATTGTCGCTGCATATCAGAATGTCGCTATCGAGCGGTTGGTCGAGATCGCCTAGTTCTTGAGCCGGGACGTGTTGCAGAGTTGCTGCGACTCTGGAGTCAGGCAGGGAAGCTTGCACCGATGCTGCAACTGAGCCTCTTGGCGGGATTAGTGGAACAAACTCGTCGTCAACTCGCTCTAGCGCATTTGACATAGTGACGACGACTTTATTTCTCACATGGTCTTTGACGCTTCTTGCTGTTATAGCTGCGGCATCCCATGGCGTGGCAATGACGACGAACTCGCACTCCGCCGCACCTATGTTGTCTGATGGAGTTATCGCCAACTCGCGGTTGGGCCACCGGTCGATAATGCTGTCAACCACTTCCATGGATCGATATTTTGATCGGGACCCCAGAATGACCTCGTAGCCCACATCAGCTAACCGGGCTGCTAACGCTGAGCCCGCGGGTCCTGTTCCGCCAACTATGCCTATCCGCATGAAGTGCCACGGTACTGTCCAATAGCACGGTACGGTGACTTCATTACGCGAGTTACTACGACGACACTGAATGGCTGTGTCGCTGCAACCAAACGGAGGACGATTTACATGGGTCTGATGGATGGAAAAAAGCTTCTGATCACGGGGGTGCTGACCGATGCTTCCTTGGCTTTCGAGGTCGCTAAGTTAGCCCAGTTAGAGGGAGCGGAGGTAGTACTCACCGGCGCTGGGAGAGCGATGCGTCTAACTGAGCGCACGGCGAAGAAACTTCCAGAGAGCTGCGACGTGCTCCCACTCGATGTCACAGAACCGACCGAAATCGACGCTGTCGCCGCAGAGCTAAATGACCGTTGGGGTCGGGTCGATGGCGTCCTACACGCCATCGGTTTTGCGCCCGAGTCATGCCTAGGCGGAAATTTTTTGAATGCAGAGTGGTCTGATGTCAGCGTCGCGATGCACATATCTGCTTACAGCCTCAAGGCTCTAGCCGGAGGTCTCCGCCCTCTATTGGCGGAAGCGAAAGGCAACGTCGTTGGCCTAACTTTTGACGCGTCGGTCGCATGGCCTGTCTACGACTGGATGGGAGTAGCCAAGGCAGCATTTGAGTCAACTGCCCGGTACTTGGCCAAAAGCTTGGGTCCTGATGGCATTCGAGTCAATTTGGTATCGGCTGGACCAATTAGGACGATGGCAGCGAAGTCGATACCTGGATTTACTGAGTTCGAAGACGCTTGGCAGAGCAGGGCTCCTATGGGATGGGACATCAACGATCAGCATGCAGTTGCAAGAACGACTCTGGCGGTGATGTCCGACTGGTTTCCAATGACCACAGGAGAGATTATTCACGTGGACGGTGGCTACCACGCGATGGGCGCCTAAAGAACAAACTTCAAATGTGGGCCTTACGGCTCATTCGAAAGAGGACCAACTAGTACGCGCATCACATCGTCGAGAGTTACGACTCCAGAATTGACTCCCTCGGACGTCACCAGCGCTAAGTGAATTTGGGACCTCCGCATCAACTCAAGAAGGTCTGGCAATTTTGCATCTCGGTTAACTCTAAGCATCGGACGAATTAGGGTCGGTTGCAGTATTTGCTCCTTAGTTTCGACACCCAAAAGGTCTTTACTATGGACAAACCCTCTCACATCATTCATATCCCTGCCGTATACGACTAGTCGTGTGTGCCCAGTCAGAACTATCTGAGATTCGATTTCGTCAATCGATGAATCAACGGCAACGGCATCAACTTCATGCATCGGCGCCATGACCGAAACAACTTCAGCTTCCCCAAAGGTGAGGGCACTTTCGATTAGCGCGTGCTCCTGATAATCGATAAGCCCCTGATGGTGGGATTCGTCGACCATTAGCAACAGCTCAGCGTTCGTTGTCGCGTCATCAAGTTCTGAAGTCGGTTCTACCCGGAAAACTTTCAACAAGCCATTGACGAGATGGTTGAGGAACCGAATTATCGGTCCTGCGACCACTAGATATGCTGCCATCGGCCGCGCAAGCAGCACCAACGTGCGTTGTGGTCCTGTAATTGCCAGGCTTTTGGGAACCATCTCCCCAAGCACCATGTGGATGACGACGACGACGCTGAGGGCGATAGCGAAACTAACTGAGTGCAGGAGCGTCTCGTCCATGTCGATGAATCGATGAATTAGTTTTTCGAGAAGCGACGCTACGGCAGGCTCCGCTAGCCGACCCAGCACTAGCGAGCAGACTGTGATACCAAGCTGAGCTCCTCCGAGGGCATTCAAAACATCTCTTTGGAGACGCTGCGCCGCTTTGGCCGATTTTCTTCCCGAAGCTGCCTCAGAGTCGATCGCCGATTTCATTGCGCCTAGCAGACCGAATTCAAGTGCCACGAAGGCTCCATTGAGAAGAACCAACAAGGCTCCGACCACTATTGCTAAAGCGGTCATGATTCTTCGCCTTGCGCGGAAGGACCCAGCCCTAACTCTGTGGGACGCTCCACAGATATCTCGGCGATGCGCAGATTGTCTCTGCTTAGAATCTCGAATTTCCAGCCTTGCCATTCGAGCTGTTCTCCAACGAGTGGCACCGATCCAAACTGTTCAAGCAGGAAACCCGCAATGGTCTCATAAGGGCCGCGAGGCAGACGCAATCCGATTATCTCTTCGATGTCACCTCTTGAGGTACGTCCATCAACTATGTAGTGGCCGTCTCTTGTTTCGCTCGTCGTTTGGACTGGTTCGTCGTACTCGTCAGCGATATCTCCTACTAACTCTTCAAGAATGTCTTCTCTGGTGATGAGCCCCGCTGTGCCTCCGTGCTCGTCTATGACAACCGCCAGGCGGCTTTCGGCTGCCTCAAGATCCACCAGAACACCATCAAGCTCTCGGTGTTCGGGAACAATTACCGCTGGCCGGAGGATTTCCGCGAGTGGCCTAAATTCTCGGTCTTGTACTGGAAGGGCAAAGACATCTTTTACTTCGACTATTCCCACGATGTCATCGGTGTCTTGGCCGGTGACGGGGAATCTCGAGTATCCGCTTTCCTTGGTTATTCTCACTAGATCAGCAATAGTTGCTGACCGTTCAATTCCCACCATTGAGGTTCGAGGCGTCAGAGCGTCGGCTGCATCTTTGCTCGACAATTGAAGTGTTCGAGTGATTAGTCGGGCTTCGTCTGCGCGAATGGTTCGAGCACTGGACGCTCTAACCAGATGTTCAAGGTCTTCCAAAGACCTCAGGGAGCGCAATTCTTCTACAGGTTCGATGCCGCATAGCCGGAGTAACCGATTCGCAAGCCCATTGAATGTGGCCGTTACGGGAGCGGAGACAACTCCATAGATCCTAAGGATCGGACCCAGCCAGAGTCCTGTTCCCAGTGGCCGAGATATGGCGATATTTTTCGGCGCTAATTCTCCAAAAACCATCTGTATAACGGCGGCAATTGCAATCGCTATACCAGCTTGAGCCGGGCCGGAGGTCAAGTTGAAACCTGGCAAGTAGCCCAAGAACTCCCCGATAGTGTCCTCGGCAAGGAAGCCAAGCAGCAAAGAAGTAACGGTTATACCCAGTTGAGCACCGCCCAGATGGAAACTGAGGCGACTAAGAAGCTTCTTCATTGTCCGAGCGCGACGATGACCTTCGCCGGCCATGACCTCGACACGCTCCGTATCAACCGCAACCAGAGAAAACTCACCGGCGACAAAGATGCCGTTAAGAGCGATAAGGACAAAAACTGCTGCTAATCCCGTGACCGGATCGATCGTGAACACCTCCATACGTCGTTATCTATCCGCACCTGGCTAACGCCAAGGTAGCCTCCAAGCAATGCCTGGGGACAACGCCACCTTCGAACCGGTGCGCGAATGGTCAAAGTATCCCCCTGTAGAGGAAACAATTAGGAGCGATAGCTCCCTTGGGTGGCTGAAGCGCATCAGCCCCGTCGTGCTGACCCATCGATGGCGAATTTTGTGGTCGGTTATAGCTGCGGTCGTCGCTATGGTCGCTCAGATTCTTGTGCCTCGTGTGGTTGGTCTAGCGATTGACCGTGCATTGATTACTCGAACCAGCGGCCTGTGGTTGTTCGTGGCTATCTTGCTCGTTCTCGGAGCAGCACGTGCGGCCGCCACGTTCGGCTACCGCTATGGGCTATACGGCATGGCGTTCAAAGTTGAGTACCAACTGCGAACGTTACTCTTTCAACACTTGGGGAAGTTGTCGTTTTCTTTCTTCGATCGAGTGCAGAGCGGGCAAATAATCAGTCGGGCTAATTCCGATATCAGGTCGGTCCAAATGTTTATGGCATTTGCACCAATCATGGCAGTCCAGTTTTTCAGCTTCGTGGTCGCTATCGGATTGATGGCCGCTATAAGTGTTCCCCTCACGGCAATTACGATGGTCGCATTGCCTGGCGTTTTTGCCATCGGTCAGCGATTACGCAAAATCATGTTCCCGCTTTCGTGGGTAATTCAGTCGCGTCAGGCCGAGATCGCTACCGTCGTTGACGAATCAGTCAATGGGGTTCGAGTAGTCAAAGCGTTCGCCGCCGAGCGTCATCAGATTGAGTCTCTGGCGATAGGTGCTCAACGGCTCCGATGGGCCAACCTAGTTCAGCATTGGACTCGGGCTTCGCATACTCCTTTTATAGAAAATCTGCCGAGGATTGCTCTAGCCGCAGTCCTACTTATTGGGGGCCTTCAAACGATCGACGGGTCGTTGACCGTTGGTGATCTTGTCTCCTTCAATCTCTACATTCTCCTTCTCCAAGCTCCTTTTCGGTTTATTGGGATGTTGTTGATTTTGGGTCAGCGAGCAAAAGCTTCTGCCGAACGGATATACGAAATTTTGGATGAACCTCCTGCTGTAGACGATCGACATGACGCGGTGGATCTAGTTCCCCTGGGAGGGAGTATTTCGTTTTCAGATGTGAGCTTTGCCTATGGAACAGAGACAGTAGGTGGATCACGAGGCAATGAGAATGCTCCTTTGGTCCTGAATCATTTCAATCTCGATGTATCGCCGGGAGAAACAATCGCGATTGTTGGGCGGACAGGGTCAGGTAAATCAACGATTGCGCGCCTACTAATGCGCTTCTACGAACTACAGGGCGGCAACATCTCGTTAGACGGACACGACATCAGGTCGGTGACACAAACAAGTCTCCGTTCGGCAGTAAGTCTCGTGCCTGACGAACCGTTCTTGTTTTCGACCAGCGTCCATGAAAATATTTCTTATGGCAAACCGGGCGCGTCAAGGGAAGAAGTTCAATCAGCTGCAAGGGCAGCTCAAGCTCATGAGTTCATTGTTGAACTTGACGGCGGTTATGACACTGTTGTCGGTGAGCGTGGCTACGACTTGTCTGGGGGTCAGCGTCAACGGATATCACTGGCGCGACTATTTCTCAGTGACCCTCAGGTCCTTATTCTAGATGACAGCACAAGTGCTATCGATGTGGAGATAGAAGAGCGAATTCATCGTTCCTTAAAGGAACTGATGCGTGAACGAACCACGATCGTCATTGCTCATCGCTTATCCACTATCGCCCTTGCCGACCGGGTGGTGCTCATAGGCGATGGTCAAGTCATCGCTGATGGAACCCACCAACAACTTCTTGACACAGAGCCCCGTTACGTCGAAACGTTGGCTGCCTCACTGGGAGAAGACGACTCGTGGTGATGATGGGGCCGCCAGGTGGCGGCGTGTTCGCTGGGCCAAGTGCTACTCAGTCGAGTGCTAGTGCTGGCTTGCCATTTGCTGGCGTTCCCTCAGAGATGCAAGAGGGCGCTGAACGAATTCTTAGCGAAGAACCCGAACATGCCAACCCCATAATCGAGTTTGAGCGATTCGCTACCCGCTCGTCACGATTAAATCTACGTTCGCTGTTTGAGAACCGTCGCACCATCGCTCTTTGGGGGCTATTCCTCCTAGCAGTGGAAACCGTTACTGCTCTTCTTGGGCCCGTGTTGACTCAGCAGGGCATTGACAACGGCGTAATGCAGCAAGACCGAGGGGCTCTTTACAAAGCTGTCGCCCTATTCGGAATAGTGATCGTTGTAAACGGCTTAACGAGCTTTTGGCGACAAAGGTGGAACGGTCGCCTGGGCGAAAACATCATGTATGACGTGCGCCTGGAGCTATTCAGCCACTATCAACGAATGGGTCTGGACTGGTACACCTCTGGCAAGTCCGGAGTTCTGCTCAGCAGGATGACCTCAGATGTTGAAGCCTTGACGTTGCTCGTCAACGAGGGCTTTGTCAATCTGGTGATTCAAGCTCTCACCGTCTCTGTAGTGACCATCATTCTCTTTTCGTACAACCCGCTCCTAGCGACTCTTCTCCTAGGGCTGGTTCTGCCGCCTCTAATCGTCATGACTCTTTGGTTTCGGTCGGTCAGCGAACGCGGATACTCCGAGGTTCGAGATCGGATCGCTTCGGTTCTAGCTGATCTGTCCGAAAATCTTTCAGGTGTGCGAGTCATAGCTGCTTTGAATCGCCGACGACAGAACGCGGAGATGCACAGAACCGTTGTGGGTTCTTACCTTGACGCCAATCTCTATACAGCTCGGGCGGGCGCGATTTACGGACCGGTTACTGAGGGAATAGGTATCGCCGCCCAGGCAATTGTTCTTTTGGTCGGCGGTTGGATGGTGATAGACGGTTCGTTGCAAGTTGGGGAACTGACCGCATTTGTGCTTTTCGTAAACACTTTTTTTGCGCCGATTCAACAGATGGTCCAGTTGTACAACACTTACCAGCAGGGCCAATCTGGACTGCACAAAATTAGTGAAATTCTCAGCACCGAGCCATCTATCAAAGAAAAGCCCGGCGCGGCTCCACTCCCGCCAGTTGAAGGTCAAATCAGCTTCGACTCTGTGACTTTCAGTTACGGCGATGGCCCAGAGGTTCTCCGAAAGATTAATCTTTCGATAGATCCAGGCGAAACCTTCGCATTTGTTGGGCCCACCGGCGCCGGCAAGAGCACGATGGCCAAACTAATTACTCGCTTCTACGACCCGGTTTCTGGGGTTGTGTCGATCGACGGAGTTGACCTAAGAGATGTCTCAATTACATCTTTGAGGACTCAGCTCGGGGTGGTTCCCCAGGAACCATTTCTGTTTTACGGAACTATTCGGGACAATGTCGCTTTCGCTAAACCGGATGCAACGGACGCTGAGATTAATGAAGCCATAGCCCACGTCGGTCTCTCCGAGACGGTCAGCCAGCTCGCCCAAGGAGTGGACACTTTGGTCCACGAACGCGGGGTTTCACTTTCAGCCGGCGAACGACAACTAATAGCTTTGGCTCGAGCATTTATCGCCCGCCCAAGAGTTCTTGTATTAGACGAGGCGACCTCCAGCCTTGACCTACGTTCTGAAGCTCAGATCGAGACTGTTCTAGATGGTCTACTTGAGGGCAGGACGGCTGTGTTGATAGCACATCGATTAGCGACTGCGATGAAAGCAGATCGAATTGCGGTGGTTGAAGACGGCTGCATTGTCGAACTTGGATCTCACGCAGAGTTGGTCCAGTTGGGAGGTCGCTACGCAGAAATGTTCGAAACCTGGTCTTCTCATTCTGAATCTGCCAACCATTCTTCTACAGAGCGTCTTTCCGATTAGTCGACAGTATCTGGCAAGCTAGGTCCGTGGCCGCACCTCCTTCTACTGTCGAGCTTCGCGAAGTTTCAGTTAGATACGACGACAAAACAGTTCTTGGTCCTTTGGATTTGGATATCGCACCACAAGATCGGTGGGTAGTACTGGGACCGAATGGCAGCGGCAAAACCACTCTGATAAAGGTGCTGTCTCTATACCGCTACCCAACCACAGGCAGTGTTCAAGTCCTTGGAGAGAGTTGGGGAGCTACTGATGTGCGAGAACTTCGCCAAAAAATTGGTCTTGCTTCTTCTTCTCTAAGAGATCAGTTCAGGCCCGATATCTCGGGCCTGGATATCGTCATGACAGCACGACACGCTGCACTAGAAACTTGGTGGCATCATTATTCCGAAGAGGACCGCTATTCGGCCCTGAAGTGTTTGTCACGAGTAGACGCTTCAGAGCTTGCCGACCGCAAGTTCCACACTATGTCTTCAGGGGAACAGCAACGGGTGCAGTTGGCTCGCACTTTGATGGGTGACCCAGGCTTGCTTCTGCTCGATGAGCCAACGGCAGGCCTTGATTTAGTAGGTAGAGAGCAGCTAGTCGGCACGTTGGCTTCGGTTGCTTCAGATACCCAAACACCTGCCACCGTTCTCGTAACACACCACACCGACGAGATTCCTCCAGGGTTTACTCATGGCCTTCTTTTGAGAGGCGGTCAAGTGATGGCGTGCGGTCCAATAGATCAGGTTCTTACCGCCGACTCGTTATCCGAGTGTTTCGGTTTGCGACTTGAGCTCGAAAATCGAGATGGCCGCTGGCTGTCCTGGGCACGCAGCTAACGTTCGCATGAGCAAGTCGAGCTCCGAAAGACAGCAATCAAAAGTTTTTGGAGAAGTTGCCGAGATCTATCACCGTGTTCGGCCGGGTTACCCAGAGGATCTATACGATTGGATCCTTGAAACGTCGCGAGTGGATGACGGTGAACTCCTGATAGACGTCGGGTGTGGAACCGGGAAAGCATCTATTCCATTTGTGAGACGCGGATTTACTGTTGTTGGAATAGAACCTGATCCGATGATGGCTCGTATTGCCTCCCGTGAACTCAATGAGTTCGACACCTTTTCCATTGAACAATGCACTCTTGATGATTTCGGAAACGCTTCGTCGGAGGCGGGTCTCATGTACGCCGGCCAATCTTGGCACTGGATGAACCCTGATACTCGATTCGAGTGCGCAGCCTCCGCCCTAAGACCTGACGGCTGGTTGTGTGTTTTTTGGAACCGTCCAGAAGAAATGCATCATTCATTCGACCTCGAAATGGACGCTGTTTACGAAGAGTTAGCTCCGCAATTCAACGATGATTCTTTCAAAGTCCGGTTACCTGGTTCGAAATCGGTGATTAGTGCCGATAGCCCAATAGAGGAGTTTGATCTAAGCCGATTTTTTGGAGATGTCCACACCTTCGAAGCGTCGTGGGAGCAAACAATCAGTAGTGAGGAGCACGTACAAAATCTTTTAACCCAGTCAGACCACCGAATGCTCGAAGAGGAACTCCGAACAGAGCTATTGGGCCGAGTAGGCGAGGTAATTAACAATGCAGGAGGCGGCTACAAACAGCTCTTCACCACTCACGCATATGCAGCGAAGCTTTCTGTCTGAGAAAATCTCTGTATGACAACTCACGAGGACCGCATCCGTTCTTATTTCGCCGCGTGCAGCTCCGGCTCAAAAGATAAAGTGGCAAGCCACTTCACCGAAGACGCAGTCATCTACGATACAAATCACGCGCCAATTGTCTCTGCTGAGAACATAGGAAATTTCTGGGTGCAAATTCACGCCAAGTGGATCGGCGCGAATTGGGTGGTGGAACGCGTCGTGGAAGACGAGGAGTCAGCAGCTATTGAGTGGCGCATGGACGGCGAACATCAAGGAAACAACTTTGAGGTCCGCGGAAGCGAGCACTACCAGTTTCGCGACAGTCTTATCGCCGAAATTCGCCAGTATTGGACATTTGATACCTCAAGTCCCGGTGGCGGCTTAATTGACTATCCGTATGGTCAGTCAAATCGTTTGGGTTCCGATGACGTCTAAAGAAGATCAGACCGATAACCACGTGCACCTGATCTATGCAGATCCGCAGTTTTTAGCTCGAAGTAAAGCTGCTTCGGCGCTGCGGCGTTTGGGAAACGCGTTTGTGCGTCACCGTCTCGACGAAGATGATCTAACTGCGCTGCAAGAGTGGGCGCAGTCAACATCAGAGAAGTTAGAGCTCTCTCAACCCGTTGCTCGACCCTCTGATTATTTCGAACGCCGTTATACAGACCCTCGGCCATCTGACGGCTCGGAAGTCATTGCATTCAGCGACAGGACGTTCAGCGGCCCAGCAAACCCTATGGGCGTTGAGGTTGAACTTAGACGCGACGGCGAAGGGGTACTCAGCAGGGTGATCTTCGGTGCGGCTTTCGAAAGCGCTCCCGGAAGAGTCCACGGTGGGGCCGTATCAGCACTCGTAGATGACACCATGGGCTACCTCATGATCGTTCTGGGAGAAGCGGCGTACACCGCACGGTTAGAAGTCGACTACCAGGGCGGCGTTCCAATAGATACTCCGGTCTGGTTTCGGGCCCAAGAATCACGCCGGGAGGGCCGCAAGCTTACGGTGACTTTGACGGTGTCTCCTGACAAGGACGGAGTGCCGGATGCAACCGCGACTCCTCTAATCACTGCGGAGGGCCTATTTATTATCCCCAGCGTCCCTGAACGTGGTTAGGCCGTTTGTTCTGTCCGCCAACCTTCGGCTGCCTTTTCGAGGGTCGTGAATCCAACGTCGCCACGGTCTCGGATTTCGCTTATAAGGTTCTCAAGCATCAACATTCGATGCCCTCGGCCTATGACCTGAGGGTGCATCGTATAAGTCAGCACGCCACCAGCCTCATGTTCCCTAGCCCAGTCAAGGTCGCCTAGCCAGGTCTCGAGGACAGCCGAAGCTGGGGTCAAGTTGCCTCCTTTAGGAGGTATGTATTCAAACCAAGGAAAGTCGTCTAAATGCCAGGCTATGGGGATCTCAACCAAGTCGACTTGTGACCCCCATGTCACCGCAGACCCCTTTCCCCAGTCGTCGCCGACACGACACCAATAGAGCTGCACATCGTGTCCCATAAGTGACGAATCATATGAGAAGCCTTCTTGGACCAATAGCTCTAGTGAATGTCGACTGACGTACCAACCTGGTGAACGCCATCCGACTGGTCGTCGCCCGGTAATGGAGTACAGGATTTCCGCACCTTCCCGCAGAGTTTCGAGTTCTTCGTCGCGACTCATTCGAGCGGGACTTTCATGATGATTGCCATGATGCCCTATCTCATGACCACCAGCGACTATGTCTTCGACCAGTTGAGGGTATGTAGTGGCTGTCAAACCGGGAACGAAAAAGGTGCCGTGAATATCGTTTCTTTCAAGTGTTTGAAGTATCCGTTGCGTTCCTACAACCCCAAATTCTCCTCGGCTAAATGCTGTCGAGTCTTTAGTCCCCATCCATAGGGACACAGTGTCTACGTCGAAAGTGAGGCTGACTGATAGTTCATCTGGCACAACTAGAGTCTCGCGCCTACCAATCAGTTTTGTTTTGTAAAAGTTCCGAGAACGGCGTTTCTTTATTCGGGCCTGGCTCTTTAGGGAGACCTAGGACTCTTTCGCCGATGATGTTTCTTTGCACCTCATCGGTTCCGCCGTATATGGACGGGGCGGGAGAGAAAACTGCCATCTCCTGGATGACGCCTCCGGTTGCTGCTTCTTCACCCCACAAAACCATTTCGGGCCCAAGTATCGAACCTGCAAGTTGTCGCGTTCTATGAAGCGCTGTCGTCATCAGGATCTTGGCAAGGTTACCTTCGCCACCTGTTTGTTGGTTTTCGTTTCGGGTTCGTTGGCCATTCATGCGCATCAATTCAAGTTCCGTATGAAGGCGCACAAGTTCTTGACGGATTCGGGGATCATTGAGCTTGTCGCGTTCCTCGGCCAGTTCTCGAAGTAGTTGTAACGTCCCAGGTCCTACACCGCCGGCAGCTAACGCAAGTCGCTTTCCAACAAAGGAGCCGGCTGGTCGATCAAGGTGCCCAGCGATGCTGCCAGGGTGGGCAGCTGCGTAAGCCATTCCATGACCGCCACCTATTCCGGCTCGTTCAACCATGAGAGTGGTGTTGGCCACACGCCAACCTTCGTTGAGTTCTCCGATGAGATCGTCGTGCGAGACGCGCGCTTCATCTATGAAGACTTCGTTGAAAAGTGAGCGGCCGGTCATTTCTTTGAGTGGTCGTACCTCCACGCCTTGCTGATTCATTGGGAATGCAAACCAGCTAATCCCTCTATGTTTTGGCGCATCGGAATCGGTCCGAGCAATGAGCATTCCATAGTCAGCATGTTGCCCTTCAGAGGTCCAGACTTTTTGTCCAGTGATAACCCACTCATCGCCGTCGCGAGTTGCTTTGGTTTGCAGGCCAGCCAGGTCGCTACCAGCTCCGGGTTCCGAGAACAGCTGACACCACGAGTCCGTACCATCAAGAATTGATGGGACATATCGGTCTATCTGACTTTCGTTACCGTGTGTGAGAATCGTCGGTGCTGCAAGCATCATTCCCAGACCTGCCGGCGAGCCGATAGCGCCACTTTCCCTCAAGGCTGCTGCGAGGATACGGGTTTCCGCTCTACCCCAACCCTTGCCGTAAGGTTCGGCTAAACCTGGATTTGTAAAACCAGCGGAAGCAAGTAGCTGCCACCAGTCTCTAACGGGCAGCTCTGCATCCCAGTTTGCATCTATCCATTTATCGAGTTCGGCGCGCAACTCATTGCTCATTTGATTGCTCCGGGAGGGGTCGGGGTGGGCTGATCGATTTGCTCTCTTCACGCTACCTGCGACTCAGGTTAGAGAACAGTTAGCGAGCGCGGTAACTTCAGATCTACGAACTGCAGCACCGGAGGCAACGTTGGCTGACTTAGCTCAAGTAACCATCGATCGTATTCACCATTATCGAGACACGGTGCGTGCGTACCAGATCAAGGTTGATGGCAAGACAGTTGGGCGTGTGAAGGATGACAAACAACAGACCATCGAAATAAGTCCCGGTGTGTACCAGATAAGAATGCGTCTCATGTGGCTACAAAGCCCAGCGATTGAGGTGCATTTAGCTGAAGGTGATCATGTCAGGCTTCGCACAGGCCCCAACGGTGGGATTCTTCAGGCGTGGAGGATCTATTTCGCGCCCCATACGGCGCTCTTCTTGGAACAGTCTGACGGTTAGCTAGCGAGAAGGACTTCAAGCGCAACGGCGATTCCATCTTCGTCGTGGCTGGGCACCACTTGGTCCGCTAGCGCTAGGAGTTTGGGATGGCTGTTCTCCATCGCGAATGAACGACCAGCCCATTGAAACATCTCTATGTCGTTTAGACCATCACCAAAAGCCCATGCTTCGTTGGGTTGTATTCCCTTTTTTTGGGCCACCGAGTTCAATCCACTGCCTTTACTCACCCCCGCTTTTACTATTTCGGGTGTTTCGAGACCCGATGGTCGAACTTCTATCGCTTGTGGCATAAGCCCCCTGAGATATGAAATGACGTTTCTAGGATCAACGTCTTTGCAGTCCAGGAGCCAGGTCAACACGGGGCCATCAATTGCAGTGAGAGCGTCCGCGACTCTTATTGGGTCTATCTCAAAATCAGATGGGAAATCATGAACGAAGTGTTCATCCCAGATGTGTCGCCCATCGGCCATGTCCGCAGCGAGGGCAATATTGGGAAAGCGATTTCGAGCTATCTCTGCGCCCTCCAGTTTGAATTCTTCAGGAATGGTGTTCATTTCAAATAGCGAGCCATCAGAATGAAAAACTGTTGCGCCGTTGAGGCAGACGCAGTAATCGACGGCGGCGAGCTCGTCGACAAGCGTTGTGACTTGCTTCCACGGTCGACCGGTCGAAAGAACAACTATGCACCCTCGACTTTTAACTGCTTGTATCGCTTGACGAACCCGATTCGAGAGTGATCCATCCGAACGCAATAGGGTGCCGTCAATGTCGAAGGCCAATAACCCTGGGAGCGAGTTCATGGCTGTGAACCGTAGCTCGGAGCGTGAAGCGGATCACTACGCGTCTAGAGTCCCTCCGTCGACTTTCAAGTCGGAGCCAGTGATATGCCAAGCCGCTTCACTAGCAATAAACGCGACATACCTTCCAATCTCTTCGGGATCAGGTATGCCCCCGGTCAAGTTGGGGATGGAGTTTTCTAATGCCCAGCGTTGAACTTCGTTCCATCCTTGTATGTCGTGCCGGCCCGCACGTTTTTCTAAGGCTGTTCGAACCTCGTCAGTAGCGATGATGCCCGGACTAACCAGGTTCGCAGTAACTCCGGAATTGCGGAGTTCTTTCGCGAGACTGCGCACTACAACTGGTAGCGCGGCTTTTGAGGCGTAGTAGTCAGGGTTGTTTTGGCCTGGTTGTTCGGTACCGACGGTTCCCAGAAAGATGACTCTTCCCCATCCGCGCTCTTTCATGGCAGGAAGTACTCGCTGGGTCAAGCGAACTCCGCTCACCACGTTGATATCCCATGCCTCGTGCCAACGTTCTGCCGGGTCACTCCAGGAGGTGTTGCCTGGTGTCCCATAATTGTTGATCAGAACATCGACTGATCCGCAGGATTTTTCAGTTTGGGAAATTATTGACTCGATCCCTTCCAGTGATGCGAGGCTGCCGTGAACTGCAGTCGCGTTGCCGCCATCGGCACCGATGCGCTCCGCTACTTCGTCTGCCTGACCAGCTTCGTGGCCGTGAACAGCGACTATCGCTCCTTCACTGGCAAAGACGCTCGCTGTGCCAGCTCCAGTTCCGCGATATGAGCCAGAAATCAAGACCACTTTGTCCTTCAATCCAAGGTCCATGAATGCTCCTATTCGTTTATTCGATCAGTTTCGCCGTTGCCGTCGCTACATCGAGTAAGCGATCTTCGTTTCCTTTGTCAACAATTCTGATTCTGCTTGTTACAGATTGGTCATCAACTCTAAGTGGCTCGCCTTCAACCAAGAACGGGCCTGATTTAGCCTGCGCCAAATAATGGACCTCTGCTTGGATACATCGTGTTGGTGCGCCGAAAGTGAGTTGGCCTATGTGAGCGGCCATAGCGTCGACCAATACAGCTACTGCTCCGCCTTGTATGGATCCGAAGGAATTGTGAATCTGGGGGTGATGAGGCAACTCGATAATGGGTTCGTCCGGATGAATCGTGATTTTTAGGTAGTCGTCGAGCATGGGGCGCGAGGTCTCTTCTTCTTGGGCATAGTCGACTATTTGCCCTCTAGCGGTTCCCACACTCGGGTTGTCACTTCGAGCCGGCAAACGTGCGTATGTACAGATTGACCGGCCTACCTCACCGTGCACATCATCGATAGTGGTTTCGGTGACCACATTGTTGCGTCCGATTCGCAGGGGCCGACAATGGGCTTCTACTTGAGCGCCTTCGGCTCGTCTGTTTATGACCGTTCCTAGTTCTAAGGTGGCAACCCAGTCTGGGTCGACCTGCAGGACTCCGTGGTGTCCTGCTACTGAATCAACCAAAGTCGCAACCGCGCCGAGACGCAGCCAGCCCCCCGCATCAACCAAATCTGGGAGGATTGGCATGGTAGCGCTGACATTGCCGTCGTTATCTACCTCATGTCGTAGGCGCAAATGTCTGAGTATGTGATGTTTGGGTGGGTAGGATCGCCGGTTCATTTCAGAGCATTTTGGAGGCTAAGAGTTGTTGAAGTTCACCCCACAACTCGGCTGTGGCTTCAACCAAGGAATCCAGGTCACCTCCGTTTGCGATGATGAACTGAGCCACCGCTCGGCGTTCTTCATCGGAGGCCTGTGATTCGATTCGAACCAGAGCATCTTCAGGTTTTATGCCTCTTTGGTCTTGCAGACGGTTGAGGCGCTCCTGCATGGGAGCTTCAACTACCACCACTACTTCATATGGGTGTTTTGTTTCATATCCGAGGCGGCTTTCGACAAGAACAGCCATGTCGTACACGACTATGGAGTCAGGTTTTTCAATGCCATCTACAGCTTGGTCTAAGAGCTCGTTGATGGCTGGATGAGAGATCTCTTCAAGAGCGGTTAACTGCTCTTCATCACCAAAAACTATCGAGGCTAAAGCTGCCCGATCAATGCTGCCGTCATCAGATGACACAGTGGGTCCGAACCTGTCAATTACTGATGAGACGGCCAAGCCCCCGGGTTCAATTATTTGACGGCCAAGAGCATCAACATCGATGACCTTGGCACCTAAGTCAGATAAGAACCCAGCAACTGTGGACTTACCGACTCCCATTCCACCCGTTAGACCGACAATTAGCATCAACGCGTTGAGGCTATCCGCCAACCCGACCTTCGGGGGCATCAGTTGCTGGTCCCGCGAAGGCTTGCGCAATCTCCATCCACTCGGCTGCAAGATCACCAGTGATTTCTAGCTCTGCTTCTCTTGCCCGGCGCCTCTGGGTTACCACCAAGCAGAATTGGTAAGAGTCAGCTACTACTAGGTCTTCGCAGTCCTCAGGGCCCCAGGTCCAAATTTCACCACTCGGGGAACTAAGTTCCACTCGTACCGGAGTTTCAGGCGGCTGAAGTCCCCTATTGACATAACTCCAACCACGGGTCGTCACCCCGATGTGAGCTACGTGTCGAAGCCGATCAGTTCTCGGGTACTCAGCACCGAAAGTGTCCGCTACATCGTGACTATGGGACCACGTCTCCATCAGTCGAGCTGTAGCGAAAGACAGCGCGCTCATGTCGGGCCCAAACCACGGTATGCGGTCCTTGGGTTCTATAGCTCGAAAAGCTTCGGTCATTCGAGTTCTCTCATCGGCGAACCATTGCCACAGATCAGATCCACTCATAGTGCGCACGTCTAGACCACCGAACGTGTGAAGGTCCCCTTCACCTCGAACCATTCGTTCCTTTGTTTCCTCAAAGCCGATCGGGTCAAGCACCGCAAGACTAGCTGCGACGTCCGCCATCCCTAAGTGGATAATGGTCTCATGGGTATCCCAACCATCGGCTGGGGTCGGCAAACGCCATTCATCCTCGGTTAGTCCCGCTACCACCGCACGCAGCGCGTCGGTTTCAGCGTCTAAGTCATCACATATTCCCCTCATATTGGGGACCCTACACCGCCGAGGGGATCCACTTCTGGTTGATCTAATTTGGCGGCTACCGTAAGCATTAATCGAACACCCTCGGAGAAGCAGTGACACAGCCTATTTGGACGCCAAGTTCAGTTCGTCGCGAGGGTTCCAACCTGTGGACTTTCGCTGACCAAATGGGGGTCTCCCTCGCTAACGGTAGCTACCAAGATTTACATCGTTGGTCAGTTGAGAACCAGTTCACGTTCTGGAGGTCAGTGTGGGAGTTCGCCTCAGGTATCGGCGACTTAGGAGAGATAAGCCATATCGGTGAAGACGGTCCTGAAACTCGTTTCTTTCCAGATGCAAAGTTCAATCTCGCGGAAAATTATTTGAGAAGAACTGGAGACGAGGTTGCTATCGCTTATCGAGGTGAGAACGTCGTCGAACGCTCATTAACTTTTGATGAGCTAAGAATTTCAGTTGCTCGTGTCCAACAAGCCCTGCAATCTGAAGGTGTTCAACAAGGTGATCGAATAGCGACATTGTTGCCGAATGGACCGGAAGCAGTCGTCTTCTTTTTGGCTGCTGCCAGTCTCGGCGCAATTTATTCTTCGACAAGTCCCGATTTCGGTTCAGCGGGGGTTCTGGATCGTTTCGGTCAGATTGAGCCAAAGATATTGGTGGCAACTGATAGTTACTCATATGCCGGTGTCCGTCACGATGTCACCGCAAAGGTCGCCCAAATCGCCGACCAACTTTCGTCACTCAAGCGCGTAGTGATGGTTACTTATGATGATCAACCCCTCAAGGCCGAATTTCCGCTATCTATCGGCTTAGATGACTGGCTGGCGAATACTGAACCTCGGGAACCCGAGTTCATCCGATTGAGTTTCGATCAGCCGATCTATGTGTTGTATTCGTCAGGGACCACGGGGAAACCGAAGTGCATTGTTCACAAAGCTGGCGGAGTGTTACTTAAACATTGGTCTGAACATCTGTTGCACTGCGACCTCAAATCCGGCGATCGGCTCATGTACTTCACTACTACCGGGTGGATGATGTGGAACTGGCTGGTTGGAGGTCTCGCTTCTGGAGTCTCATTGATTCTTTACGATGGCTCACCGTTCCATCCGCAGCCATCCCGGCTTTTCGACCTTGCCGACGAGTTGCAACCACGTTTGTTTGGGGTAAGCGCAAAATTCATCGAAGCCGCTATGAAAGAAGGACTGAGGCCTCGCGACACCCACGATCTTTCAAGTATCGACACCATTACATCGACTGGTTCCCCTTTGGCTCCCGAAGGGTTTGATTGGGTGTATGACGCTGTGAAACCCGATGTTCATCTTGCCTCGTTTTCGGGAGGAACAGATATCTGCGGGTGCTTCGTGATTGGGGACCCCACCAGTCCGGTCTTCCAGGGAGAGATTCAAGCGCCCGCACTTGGTCTGGATGTCGCTGTATTCGACGACCTCGGAAGCCGCCTGTCAGCTGGCGCACAAGGAGAACTTGTTTGCTGTAACTCCTTCCCGTCGATGCCATTGGAATTTTGGGATGATCCCGACGGAGCTAAATATCACGACGCGTATTTCGGACGCTTTGACGGCGTTTGGCATCACGGTGATTTCGCCGAATGGACATCCCAGGGGGGAATGATTATTTCCGGTCGGTCTGATGCGACCCTGAATCCTGGAGGGATCCGCATCGGCACCGCTGAAATCTACCGCCAGGTTGATGCCATTGACGAAGTACTTGAAAGCATTGTTGTCGGGCAACAATGGCAGTCAGATACCCGAGTGGTTCTTTTCGTTCGCCTCCGCGACGGGCTGGTCCTTGACAATGACTTAACTCAAAAGATCAGAAATCAAGTTCGGGAAGGCGCATCCCCTCGACATGTGCCAGCGGTTGTCGCCCAGGTACCTTCAATTCCCAGAACTCGTAGCGGAAAACTGGTGGAGTTAGCCGTGAGGGACGCCATTCACGGGAAAACGATCAAGAATGTCGAAGCGATTGATGACCCCCAAGCATTGGAGTATTTCCGCGATCATCCCAAATTGGCAGATAGTTAGTTGTTGGTCACTTTCTATGACGCCAGGCTCTATTCAGTGGCATCCTGAACAGATGCGCCGTGGGACGGCGGAATACCTCACAGAATCGACGCTCGGGTGACGGCACAGAACCACAAAGGCAGAGGCATACCAGCTGCTGCTATCGCAATGGTTGGTTGGGCAGCTTCGGGTGTAATCGCAAAAGGCATAACAGAGCTCGGAGCACTCGCCGTTGTTTTTTGGCGAATGTGGATTTATGCGTTGATCGTGCTGTTGTTCTTAAAGCTTCGGGGAACCCCACTTCGGAAAGAATCACTAAAGTTTTCGTGGCGTGGCGGAGTCTCTTTAGGCGCGGACATAATGCTTTTTTTTTCGGCGCTGCGTTTGACCACGGTTGCGAACGCAACAGTAATCGGATCGTGTCAACCGTTGATCATGTTACTGATCGCAGGTCGCCTATTCGGCGAACGACCTAAACGCCACCACTGGGGACTTGCTCTGGTAGCCATGTGCGGTGTCGCGATAGTGATGTTCGGCTCTACAGGGGTTGAAGGCTGGAGCCCCAAGGGTGACTTACTGTCCATAGCAACTGTGGCAGCGTGGACCGGATATTTCGTCTTTTCCAAACTCAGCAGCCGACACATCGAGTCGTCGCAATACACAGGAGCGACTGCCCTTATCTGTGCTCTTTTCGCGACCCCATTTGCTTTAGCTTCAGGCCAAGTTTTCGATATGCCATCAGGCAACGCTTGGATCTGGTTGATCATCTTGTCGATAGGGCCGGGTTTTACCTCTCACATGTTGATGAACTGGTCGCTCAGCAAAATTCCAGCGTGGCTAGGTTCCACGCTGACACTTGCTATTCCGGTCACCGCAACGGTTATGGCCTGGATATTTCTCGGAGAGGAAGTTGTAGCTCTTCAATTCGTGGGTATGGCAATCGTCCTGGCCGCCTTGGGTGTCATTGTTCTTGGCCAATCGGCGACAGATGACGAGCAAAAGTTGTAAACGTCATCGGCCTTTCCATTCTGGTCTCCGTTTCTCCGCGAAGGCACGCGGCCCTTCGCGAGCATCATCGCTTTCCATCATCGCTCGAACGGCTGGATAGTCACCGTAGAAAGCTTCACCTAACGGCCGATCGAGTCCTCTCATCGCCGCTTGTTTTGTAGCTTGCAGAGACAGCGGCGCACCGAGCATGATCTCATCGATAAGGGTGTCTACGGCCTGGTCAAGTTCAGAATACGGGACGACCTGGTTAATAATGCCAATCTCAACCGCTCGTATGGCAGTCATTGATTTGCCAGTGAGTAGATATTCCATTGCCAATTTCAAAGGAACTTGTCTTGGAAGCCGATGCACACCACCTCCGCCCGCATAGATGCCTCTTCTTGGTTCTGGAAGACCAAATTCAACGTGATCAGCAGCGATCACAAGGTCGCACGCCATCGCAACCTCAAATCCACCTCCTAGAGCTACGCCGTTCACTTTGGCAATGAGGGGCTTCGGGTAGTCGAATCGTTCGATCAGTTTGACAACCGTCTTCATAAGATCGTCGTCAGCCCGTTTTTCTTCTTGTGATGCGTGCTGTATCCGAGAGAGGTACTTCAAGTCCCGCCCAGCGCAGAAGGCTTTGTCGCCCATGCCGGTCACAACCACAATCCACACGTCATCATCACTAGCGGCATGATCAAGCAGATCACTCCACTCTTTGTGCGCTGGAGTGTTAATCGCGTTTCTTACCTCTGGGCGATTGATGGTTATCTGCGCGACGTGAGGTCGAGTCGTTTCATAAAGGAAATATTCGGGGGTCCAGTCGAGTTGTTCCATGCGCTGATGGTAGGCAGAGAAGCACGAAGACGTCGGACATGATGGACTACGGGAATGAACAGTGATGAAACACGAGCCCTTATCAAGCGATACTACGAGGCTTTAACCCGCGGCGACCGAGAAGAAATTAAGGCTTGCCTAAGTAGCGACGTAGTCTGGCAGCTGCCAATTACGGCCGGAGAAGCCGGAGCTGGAGGGTCAGATCAAACCGGCATCGTAAGAGGCAAAGAAGCCGTAGCCGAAGAATTGGGTGGCCGAACTATCAAAGACACATTCGACATCTCTCAACCATTCGGTTTGGAGATCCGCAGCATGATCGTAGACAACGGCTCTGCGGCGGTTCAGCAAAGGCTGACTGCGACAACCAGGGCCAACGGGCAGCTTTACGACAACCAATATTGCTGGGTGTACTCATGCGCTGAAGGTCAGATAACTCGCATGGAGGAATACACCGACACCCTCTATGCGGCGCGAACCATGGGATGGGACTTGAAAGGCACTGAACAATGATCGAAGAACACGTGGTAATTGAGACACCTGAGGGTGATATGTCAACGTTCATCGTGCGACCGCAGTCTGATGACCCCTGTCCAACAATTTTGTTTTTGATGGATGCGCCCGGTAAGCGAGAAGAGCTTCACGACATGGCTAGACGTATCGCCGCGACAGGCTATTACGTGATGCTCCCGAACCTGTATTACCGAGATATTCCTTCCTTTACTGTGCATCGCGAGGACCCGCTCAGCGCCCGATACATGGCACAACTTATGGCCAATCTGAGCAACTCAATGGTGGCTCGCGATGCTTCCAAACTGGTTGACTATGCAGCACGTGACGCCGCCGCCAACGAAAATCTGGTTGGAGTAACCGGGTACTGCATGAGTGGCCCATTTGCGTTATGGCTTGCCGCAGAGTACCCAGACATGGTCAAGGCAACCGCGTCAATTCATGGGGTGCGTTTAGCCATCGATACCGAAGACTCTCCACATAAACGAGCAAAAGAGATAGAGGCGGAGGTTTTGGTCATGGCTGCCGAATTCGATGACTGGGTTGATCGGCCTCATTTTGATCGCCTGGTAACTGCATTCGAAGACGCCGCCACCAACTACAACGCCGAATGGATCGACGGCGTCCACCACGGTTTTGTCTTTCCGCAACGCGCAAAATACGACCAAGTGGCATCCGAGCGGCACTGGGAGTTGTTGCACTCTTTATTTGAGCGCAACTTAAAGTCGAACACATGACTGTTCTCCCAGCATCGTGTAGTCGAGTAGCCGTTCCAGATCCACCTGAGGTGTCAGCTGCCAACCCCGTTCACGACGAAAACGCCACCGGTTACGGCTACGCCGGAGGGATCGTTGCCGGAATTCATACCTATGGTTGGATGATCCCAGCAATTCTCGAATCAGTCGGCAAGTCATGGTTATCTCATGGCTGGTGTGACTTTCAGTTGCCGAGACCGGTCTACGCCGGTGACGAACTCGTCACAGAGGTAGTGCCTTCTTCGAACAACTCTGATGTGGGGTTTATCACCCAAAAAGTCGCCGCCGATGGAAGAATCACTATTCAAGGAACGATCGGGTTAGGGGATGCACC
>DJZU01000059.1:89554-114738 GCA_002448715.1 Candidatus Neomicrothrix sp. UBA6944
AACGATCGGGTTAGGGGATGCACCATGGAAAGACGAATTCTCTTTACCAAGCGATCGGACAGCTGTTCCTGAGGCCCAGGAGCAACCCTTTCTAGGACTGAACGAGATCCCGGCAGATCTCGATTATCCAGCGATGTCGGTACCTCTAAGAGCAGAGGATGCGAGAACTTGGATGCGGGAAAGGATTCATGACAACGACGCAATGTGGAGCGACGGAGATCAACCTGTAACCCACCCTTCGTGGTTATTGGGTCAAATGACCCCACTCATAAGGCACTCATACCGGATGCCCGCGGGTGTCCACGCATCTGGCCGGGTTCAACATCTGCATGCTTTCCGAGCCAATGGTGATGTGACCGTGGCCGGAAGGTGGGGTGCTGTCGAGGTTAAAAAAGGAAAACCTTGGTCGACAACGGACGCGGTGTTCATCGACGCCCACGGGACAGAAGTTGCGCTCGTTCGACAGGTAGCTGTGATCCTCCCCAGACTTACTGAGAAGTGAGCAGGAACAACAGGGCGTAGATGTTGTAGAACGGGCATGGAAAACCGTCTCTTGAGAGGGATCAGATGCCTGTAGAAAAGCTGCTCATCGCCAATCGCGGCGAGATCGCAATACGAATAGCTCGAGCCGCTGAGGAACTTGGCATTCCGAGCGTGGCAATATACAGCACCGATGATCATTCTTCGTTGCACACGCAAATGGCTTCAGAATCACATGGATTGGAAGGGTCTGGAGTAGCCGCTTACCTGAATATTGAGCACATTGTTGATACTGCGATAGCTACTGGATGCGATGCAGTGCACCCTGGCTACGGATTCCTCGCCGAGAACGCCGACTTCGCTGCCGCTTTGGAAAACGCAGAACTCACTTTCGTGGGTCCATCAGCACGCCAATTGGCGTTGTTCGGCGACAAAGTTTCAGCTCGAGAACTTGCAGCCCAACTAGAAGTTCCACTGGTTCCGGCTACAGCTGGTTCGGCCAGCGTGGAGGACGTTGAGGCTTTCTTAGAAGAACATAAAGCGATCATGATCAAGGCCGTCGCCGGCGGCGGCGGCAGAGGCATGCGCGAGGTTCGTCTGGGCGACGATGTGGCAACACTTTTTGAGCGATGCCAAAGCGAGGCGCTATCTGCTTTCGGGGTCGGTGATGTCTACGCCGAACGGCTCATAGAAAATGCTCGACATATAGAAGTGCAGATCATCGGAGATGGCGCCAACATCGCTCATGTAGGTGAACGAGAGTGCACGCTTCAACGACAGAACCAAAAAATCGTAGAGATCGCACCTTCTCCTTCTATTGACGCTTCTCTTCGTACCTTGTTGACCAAAGCAGCTACGAAGATGGCGTCCGAGGTTGATTACCGAAGTCTCGGAACTTGGGAGTTTCTGGTCGATGCAAACGACTTTTCTACCGTTGCCTTTATTGAGACGAACGCTCGGCTTCAGGTGGAACACACCGTTACTGAGGAGATCACAGGAATCGATTTGGTTCGTAGCCAATTGGCGATAGCTGGAGGGTCCTCCCTCGCTGATTTGAATCTTCAACAAGAAGAACTGCCTTCCGCTCGCGGGTTCGCAATCCAATGCAGAGTGAATACTGAAACCATGACGGAAGAAGGCCTAGCGCGACCTGGTGGCGGAACTATGTCAGCCTACGAACCACCTAGTGGGCCTGGGATCAGGGTGGACTCTTACGGGTACCAGGGCTATGCGACCAACCCCAACTTCGATTCATTGATCGCGAAAGTGATCGGTTACTCCCCCACTAGCAACTACGAGGATGCCGTCCGAAGGACAAAACGGGCGTTGAGGGAATTCCGTATCGAGGGAGTTCCTACCAACATCACGTACTTGCTTGCTTTACTCGATCAACCAGCGGTGCAATCCAACCAAGTTACGACTCGCTTTATCACCGACTTCGCTTCAGAACTTGCTGAGGCGGCAAAGCATATTTCATTAAAAAGCGCTCCCGAAGCGCAACCGACTGCGGCAACAATCTCTCTGGCGGGCGCGCAAGTAAGCGACGACCCCTTAGCTGTTCTCCAGCACGGCGATATCGACGGCAGGGAGATTCCAGCAGCGGCGGACAATGACCACAATGCGGGCGCAGCGAGCGTCGAAGGGACACGAGCAGTGGACGCTCCCTTGCAGGGAACAATAATCTCTATTGACGTGGCTGTAGGCGACGAAGTCGCTGAAGGTCAGCCTGTCGCAGTGATGGAAGCGATGAAAATGGAGCACGTCATCGCTTCCACAGTGACTGGAATTGTTCATTCTCTTGGGGTGGCCCAAGGCGACACCATCTACGAGGGACATCCGCTGCTGTACATTGAGGAAGCCGATGTGGAAATTGAGAGAGGCGAAACTGAATCTCAGATCGACCTCGATTTCATCAGGCCCGATTTGCAAGAGGTTTTTGATCGCCACCACAAGGGCACGGACGAAGCTAAGCCTGTAGCGGTTGAGAAACGGCACGGGCGAGGGCATCGCACAGCAAGAGAAAACCTTTCGATGCTGGTAGATGAGGGCACTTTCGTCGAGTACGGGCCACTAATGGTCGCTGCTCAAAGAAGACGCAGAAGCCTGGAGGACCTCATCGACAACACACAAGGTGACGGTATGGTCGCCGGAATCGGCAGTGTGAATGGCGACTTGTTTGATGAAGCAACGGCTCAAACAATGGTGATGTCCTACGACTACATGGTTTTGGCCGGCACTCAGGGTCTACAAAATCATCGCAAGAAGGATCGACTTTTTGAAATTGCTGAACACAACAAACTTCCCACCGTGTTGCTTGCCGAAGGTGGGGGCGGGCGACCGGGTGATACCGACACCATGGGCGGCGCCGGACTGGACTGCTGGGCGTTCACTTTCTTTGCAAGACTCTCCGGGTTGGTTCCATTAGTAGGGGTGACAAACGGACGCTGCTTTGCCGGGAACGCCGTCCTGCTCGGCTGCTGCGATGTGATCATCGCTACTGAAGGGTCGAATATCGGAATTGGGGGCCCAGCGATGATCGAGGGTGGCGGTCTCGGCGTGTTTCGTCCAGAAGAAGTAGGTCCCGTCGATGTGCAATACCCAAACGGTGTTATCGACATCTTGGTCAAAGACGAAGAGGAAGCTATGGAGACGGCTAAACACTACCTGTCGTACTTCCAGGGACCGGTTGATGACTGGGAGGCCCCCGATCAGCGACTGTTGAGGCATGTTGTACCGGAGAATCGTCTCCGCGCTTATGACGTGCGCGAGGTAATCGAGACTATGTGCGATATCGACTCAGTCCTGGAACTCCGAAAGGGGTGGGGACCTGGTTGCGTGACGGCTCTAGCACGTGTTGAGGGTCACCCAATTGGGATAATTGCTAACAACAACCATCATTTGGGTGGAGCGATTGACGCCGACGTTGGAGATAAGGGCAGCAGATTTATGCAACTGTGCGACGCCCACGATATCCCGCTGGTCTTTTTGTGCGACACCCCCGGGATCATGGTTGGACCTCAAGCTGAATATGAGGCCACGGTTCGCCACGCTGGCAGGATGTTCGTGACTTCCGCCAGCGTGACTGTGCCTTTCATGACGGTGGTACTGCGCAAGGGATACGGTCTCGGAGCCCAAGCAATGGCCGGAGGCAGTTTCAAGGCGCCGGTCTTTTGCGTTTCGTGGCCCACGGGCGAGTTCGGAGGAATGGGTCTTGAGGGGTTTGTTAAACTTGGGTACCGCAAAGAACTCGAGTCGATAGAAGACCCTGAGGAACGAATCGCCTACTACGAAGAGATGGTGGCGAAACTATACGAAAACGGCAAGGCAGTCAGCACCGCGACGTTCTTCGAGTTAGATGACGTTATTGATCCTGCGGAAACACGCACCTGGATTTCCATGGCATTGAAATCGGCTCCAGAGCCGGTGGCTAGGCACGGGAAGAAACGTCCAATGGTTGACACGTGGTAACTGTGTAATCCTCTTTCGCCGCTTGCGACTCGAGGGTCGAGTTTGCTATTCGAGTAACTCAGCTACTGCAAGTTCAGCTATTCGGTCAGCGTCATACCCAAGGCACTCGGTGAGTATCTCAAATGTGTGCTCGCCAAACGTTGGACCCGAATGAGTTATTTGGGCGGGGGTTCGCGACATATGGAACCGGGTTCCATCAACGAAGAATGGTTCATGAGTCGCGTGTATAACTTCTTCAAATAAACCTCGATGCATCATCTGAGGGTCGACACTCAGTTCGGGCGAATTTTGAACTATGTGGGCTGGGACGCCTAAAGCCTGGAGTCTTTCCATTAGTTCGACTCCGTCGGCTTGCGCTGTCCAGGAGGAGATAAGTGAATCAAGTTCGTCGTGCCGATTGTGACGTTCGTCTAATGGCAGGTCCGCTAAGTCATCCCGCTTTATTTCTTTCGCCAACTGCGCCCACTGGTCGTCGTCTTTGCAGCTAATAGCAATCCAACTGTCTTGCCCTGACGTGGGATACCCGCCTTGGGGGGCGAACACCCGATCCCTATTTCCGTTTCTTTCCCAGATGTTCCCATTGATGGAGTATTCAAGAAGGGCAGGCGACATTAAATGCAGAGCCGATTCAGCTTGGGATAGATCGATGTACTGACCTTGACCTGTTCGCCTTTTATGTTCCAAAGCACCCATGACAGATGCGACAAGCCAGCGGGGGGCTGTGTAGTCGGTGTAAGCACTGAAAGGTCCACACGGCGCTCGGTCGGTCCATCCAACTGGATAGAAGAAACCCGAAATTGCGGCGGCCATTGTGCCGAATCCAGCCAGCATTGCCAACGGTCCAGTCTGGCCCATGAGACAGCTCGATGCCATGATTACTTCTGGCTTTCGTTTTGCTACTTGGGCGTAGTCGAGACCCCAAGATGCCATGGCTTTGGGGGAAAAGGACTCCAGAATAACGTCCGCCCAGTCGATGAGATCCCAGACCACGTCGATTGCTTCTGGCTTGGAAAGATCCAACGCAAGACCGCGTTTACCGGCGTTCATGTTGTGGAAAATGCCTGACTTGTCAGGATCCGCTTCGCCGCCGGGGAAAGGTTCCAGGGTTCGGACAGCGTCAATTTTGTTTGCAGACTCGACGCGAATGATTTCCGCCCCGTAATCAGCCAACACCCGGGAAGCTGCCGGACCCGCCATAGCCCACATCAAGTCCAGTACTTTGACGCCTTTAAGCGGGAGGTCTTTGGAAGCGACAGGTTCTTTAATCGCAACGGAAGGAGAGCGTTGCGGTTCGTTCAGTATTTCGTCCGTGTGTTCTCCGAGCTTGGGTGGCGGGCTCAACTGCTGTAGCGGCGTGACATCGAATTTGGCGAACGCTCCTGGATAGTCAACGACCGTGCCATCTTCATGTTCAACGCTTTCCCAGTACCCGCGAAAATCGAGTTGTTCGCTATTCACTACCTCTTCGGTAGTAGTAATCGGCGTAATCAAGAGGCGTCTTTTCATAGCAGCCTCGAGCAACTCCGCTTTGGTCTTGGTAGCGAAGAAATCGCCGAGTACTGCTTTCACCCTTTCGTATTCCTCTGTTGGTTCTCGACCATCGAGGAGCATCATGGCGTAGTCAAGCCAGTCCTTGTCTCGGGTCGCTTCATCACAAAATCCTTCTTCATGGACCCAATTCATCAAGTTTTGAGTGAAGTAAGAAAACGCTGCACCGAACAAGAAACTTACTGACGCGTAGCCATCTAGGCACGGCCACATAAGTTGGACGCGTGTGCTTCCCAGATAAGCGCCGCCTGCGACACGGGTCGGCACCGATGCGTTCAACGGCGTTGCTAGAGACATCGATTGGGTGCACTGGTTCATTGAGTGTTGGGCAGAAATATCGATGTGCTGTCCCAGCCCGGAAGTTGTTTGCCGTTCAAATAAGGCGATCAGAGCAGCTCCTGCGGCCTCAGAAGCGGCGTTGCCAAATGCTTGAGGCATGGTGCCACCCGCTCGTAACGGGGCTCTGTCTTCGTCGCCTGTCAGTACCATGTTGCCGGCGGCAGCTTGGATCGTTAAATCGCTATACGCCCAACCAGCTTTTGGCCCATCGGTGCCATGGGGAGTTATCGACACGTTGATCAGGTACGAATTAAGTTCTGCGATTTGTTCGCGTCCAAGACCCATCGAGTCCATAACCCCATGATCAAAAGATTCGAAGAGAATGTCGGAGCTGCTAATTAACGCTTTGAGGTTGTTGAGATCTTCCTCAGTAGCTAAATCCAGCACCACACTTTTCTTGCCCCTGTTATATGCCCAATGGTGCAGGGAGTGCTCGCCATCATTTACATCGTCGGCGAAGGGACCCAGTTGTCGAGCGCTCGACCCCGATGGCGGTTCGATAGCTATGACCTCTGCTCCCATTTGCGCCAGAATGAAGGCGGCTAGATGGCCGCGTTCGTCGGTCAGATCCAAAACTCTGTATTCGCTGAGCATCAATCCCCCACTTGAACTGCAATTGGTTGCCTGCGACCATAGCCCCACTCAAGCAACCATTCTGACTACGGTGCTGATATGGCTTTACCTCCACATCGCGTTGACTACCTGCCAATGGCGGATCGTCCGAGTATTGCCTGGCCCAATGGGGCCAGGGTTGCTCTGTGGATAGCTCCAAATGTTGAACACTACGAGTATTTGCCGCCTCGGGACCCAGCAAGAAATCCGTGGCCTAGATCACCACATCCAGATGTGCAGGGCTATTCACATAGGGATTACGGGAACCGAGTCGGCTTCTGGCGAATGTTAGACGTACTTGACCAATATGACGTGACCTGCACTGCTTCCACCAACCTGGCAGTTTTTGAGCACTATCCAGATATCGGCAAAGCGATGGCAGATCGTGGTTGGGAGATCATGAGCCACGGCATTTACAACACAAGATATTTGTCGTCTCTAAGTGAGAAAGAAGAGCGGGACTTTTATGTTGATTGCGTCGAAACGCTTCGACGGCACACCGGTCAACAACTTCGCGGCATGTTGGGTCCCGCTGTGAGCAACACGATTCGCACCCCTGATCTGATGTCAGATGCAGGTCTTACCTACCACGCCGATTGGCTCCACGATGACCAGCCCATACCCATCCGAGTAGAAAAAGGTCGTCTCGTTTCAGTTCCTTACAGCATCGAGCTAAACGATGTTCCCGTATTTCTGAATCATTACGACACCGAAGACTTTGTCGCAATGGTCAAAGCGCAGTTCGACACTCTCTACGCAGAGGGGGCTACCTCGGGAAGGGTGATGGCCTTGGCACTTCATCCCTACTTGATGGGGATGCCGCACAGAATCGAAGGCTTAGAAGAGATCTTGGATTATTTGTTGGGGCACGACCTTGTGTGGCAAACAACAGCATCGGAGATAGCGGAATATTTCCTAGATCACCACTACGACGACTTTGTCGCACATGCCGCATCGATCAACGAGGCGACAGATGCCCGCTGACCGTTCACTGGGCATGGATCACCCTCATTATGAGTATTCATCTCTGCCTCAAAGAACCGAACTGAGTTGGCCTACCGGAGATCCTCTCGCCTTAGGGGCATTGGTGTTACTGGAACACTACGAATGGGAGCCCCCTTCTGATGCGTACAGTTTGCGCAACCCAAGCGGTGGTTTATTCAAACTGCCAGCGCCGGACTATCTTCAACTAACGCATCGCGAATATGGTCATCGCGTCGGAATCTTCCGACTGCTCGACACCTTGGAACGGCACGAGGTTCCAGTAACGGTCGCAGTCGACAAACTCACAGCTATGCACTACCCATGGCTCGTCGACCATCTGCAAAGTCGCTCATGTGAGCTCATAGGACATGGAGTAGCCGCAAGCCAGCTAATCACTTCGAAAATGACCGAAGAGGTCGAAGTCGAAATGATCGAAGAATCATTGAGCTATTTGGAGCGCGTCTCTGGTCAACGTCCGCGAGGATGGTTTTCTCCCGAAGGAGTTGAGTCAAGTCGAACACCCACTCTGTTAGCAGCAGCCGGGGTGCATTACGTGTGTGATTGGCCCAACGATGAGCAGCCCTACCAGATGACTACCCCAAGCGGTGAGCTAGTTTCTTTGCCCCTCTTCTTAGAAGTTGACGACGAGTTCGCTCTATGGCGACGCAGAGCAAGTCTTGGCAGTTGGGAGAAAATGATCGTTTCCGCTGCGCACCGCATGCATGCAGATGGCCAAACATCTGCTCGTCACCTCATGCTAACTCTTCGACCTTGGCTCACAGGACAACCATTCCGAATCGGGGCCCTCAACCGAGCACTCTCATCTATTGCGAAACTTCAAAGCGTCTGGACAGCACGAGGCAGCGAAATTGTTGACGCGTTCAAAGCAGTCGCTAACTCCGATTAGCGACGCCACGCTCCCGGTATAGGTTGAGCTAAACCGAGGTGATCTCTCAAGGTATTACCCGCATATTCAGTGCGGAAAAGCCCTCGTCGTTGGAGTTCCGGCACAACCAGATCGACGAAATCTTCGAAAGCGCCAGGCATGTGGGTGCCCGCAATCACAAAACCATCACAGGCGGGAGTGGTGAACCATTCCTCAAAATAGTCAGCTAACTCGGTTGGGCCCCCCACCACCGGATGAGCCAATCGACCCCGGCCCGATACATCAACGAAATCTCTAAGAGTGGGGGTGTTGTTTCCGGTGACCTCAATTACCTGATTTCGAATTCCTTGGATCCCCGTCATGGCAGCTACGTCTTCTGCCGATAGTGGCTCGTCAAGTTCTTTGCCAGAAAAGTCGAAGTTCAAGCCCTCCGAAAGCAAAGAAAGGTCATCAATAAGGTTGGGAAGTTGATCGTAAGCCGCCCGCTTGTCCTCCGCTTCTGACATAGTTCGACCAACCACAGGAAAAGTAAGGTTCGCGATTTTTACTCCGTGCGGGTCCCGACCCGCCGCTTCTACCGCCGCTTTAACCTTGACGTAGTTTTCGCTTGCGCGTGAAAGGTTGGGGTTGGACATAAAGAGAAGTTCACCCCATCTGGCTGCGAACTCAACCCCGCGACCGCTTTGGCCCGCTTGGATAACGACTGGATGACCTTGAGGCGTTCGCGGCACCGTAAATGGGCCCCGCGAGCTGTAGTGATTCCCAGCATGGTCCAAGCGGTGAACTTTGTCTCCTATCGCGTACACACCTGTTGTTCGGTCAGCAACAACAGCGTCTGCTTCCCAGGTGTCCCAATGCCCATGCACGACTTCCATAAATTCGTCTGCCCGGTCATACCGAACGTCATGAGCCGGAGCTTCAGGCAAACCCATATTCAGCGCTTCGTTATCGTTGACCGAAGTAACTACATTCCAGGCTGCTCGCCCACCGGTCATATGGTCAAGCGTCGCGAACACTCGCGCTATATGAAATGGCGGGAAATAGGTAGTTGAGTAGGTAGCTCCTAACCCCAATTTCTGGGTGGCCATTCCCATCGTGGTCAACACAGTCACCGCATCTAACTTCACGCACCTAATTCCGTGTTCGACTGTATGACGATGATCCCCACCGTACATGTCAGGCATTGCCAAACGATCGTCGAAGAAACCCAAGTCAAAAAGCCCTCGTTCTAGGACCTTTGCTATGTGCTGATAGAAACCAGCATCGGTCACGTCGTGTCGCGCTTCAGGGTGACGCCAGGCAGCAGGAATCGTGGTGCAATTCTGTGCTTGAAGAAATCCGATTAACGCTATCTGGCGCGGCGGTGAGTTCACGAGAGTCGAGATTTAACTAGTTCCGCTATGAGCCGCCCCTCTGCTTTGCCCGCTACTTCAGCGTTGATGGCTTTCATTGCTTGACCCATATCAGCCATTGTCGCGAAGCCGCCTTCAGTCAGTATCCGCTCAATAATCTCAGCTAACGCATCTGGATCTAACTGCTCAGGCAAGTAAGAGTCAAGGATTTTTAATTCTGCTCGTTCATCAGCCGCCTTTTCGGTTCTGCCACCCTGGTCGAAAGCTTCGGCGGCCTCAACTCGTCGTTTCGCCTGAGCCGCAATTACTTTCTCTACCTGCTCGTCGTCCAAGGTGGTAGCCGAAGCACCGGCAACCTCAGCTTCTTGCACTGCTGCTACGACAGACCTCAGAGTAGAGATCACCAATTTGTCTTTCGATCTCATGGCCGCTGTGAGGTCGGCGCGAATTTGCTCTAACAGGCCCATGTGCCTGTGGGATGTCGTTCAACGAGATCAGAAGGGATTGCGTCGCTTTGATGGTTGATCGCTAATTCAGTAGAGGGCTCTCCCGCAATTCTCGTGTGCCACATGCGGCGCGGTTCGGTCATATCAAACGGTGTGCCTCGATGTTGCAACCTTCGGTTATCCCACAGAACGGCATCACCTACGCTCCACTTATGGTGATAAGTCCGGGGAGCCTGGCAGGCCCAATCGTTCAAGTCGTCCAGCAGTTTCGTGGATTCCTCCTGATCCATCCCAACGATGTCGTGAGCGTGACGCCCAATCAACAGATTGGGTCGGCCGGTAACGGGGTGAACCTTAACGAGAGGACGCAGTGAGACTTCCATATCGTGATAGCCGTAAAGGTTGTAGGTGCCATCGTCGTTTGCTTCATCGGGCAAGTTTCCGGCTCGACCTTGGCTGTAATACAAAGAGTGGTACGCACTGAGATTCGAAATTCGATCGCGAGTTTCAGGGTCAAGTTCGTCGTATGCGGCCCTCATGTCTGCCCATCCGGTGGCTGCACCACTGGAAGGCACAATTTCCGCGGTGAATACGGCGCCTTTGGCCTGCACCGGCATGTAGGTGCTGTCATGGTGCCACCCCTCATTGCCGCGAAGCGACTTCACCACTTCGTCACCATCCTGATGGTGAACTTTGCCGTCTTTGCCAATGTTGGAAAGAGCTGCTCGCGGGAATTCCAGATCGCCGAAACTTTTCGCAAAGTTATCTTGGCCTTCGGGACTCAAAAACGCTTCGGGGAAAATAAGTAATGCCCGCTCTATCCAAAGCTCATATAGATCATTCCACTCTGCGTCGCTAAGAGTTTCAAGGTCAAGGTCCGTGACCACTGAACCAAAGGTGACCCCTTCGAGATGCTCAACTTTCATAGTCTCACGTGTCCTTATGCCGAGGCTTACGTAAATCGTAGCGACCGTAAGGCAAGCATTGCTGCGCTTCGCCTCTACTTCGCGACTGGGAGTTGAAGAATCGCCTAACGGCTAGTGTTTGCCGGACCTGCAGAAAGGCCCATTTCGATGATTTTTCATATCACCCATCATCACGACGAAAAAACTTGCCCGGCTCACGATCCAGAAACGGTCGCTGCGACCTTCGCTCAAATATTGCCTGCGTTACAAGAAGAGGGAGTGACTGTTCACGGCGCTTGGGTTGACCCTCCCGGACACGACTTTTTCTTTGTGGTGGAAACAGATAGCTATGACGCTCTAGTAAACGGACTTATGCCTGCAGTTCCGCATGGGACCGCCGCAATCCAGCCCGTTGATGATCTGAAAGCTCGGATGGAAAAGCATCTGGCTGACGGTTGATTGAAGTGAAAACTCCCGGATCAGCTGCAGTAATCGCCAACGGTACGATTAGAAGAGGGCCACATGGGCAACGAAGTTAGCTTCGACTCTTTGTTACGTGATCGTTTAAGTGGCAACCTGCAAAAACATCAGTTACGTGAGCACCAAGATAAGCGTCTCACCCAAGCAGCAGTGTGCGTAGTTGTTCTTGATAGTGATGCGACTCTTCACGGTGAGGACCCATTGTCGGAAACCGCTACGGCTGCTGATCGGAAACAGCTGCTAGCTGATATCCCAGGGCTACCAACTGATAATGATCTATCTGGAACGGTTGAGGGAACAGCGGGCGGAGCAGCAGTTCTGTTGACACGAAGAACGTCGAAACTCAAAGATCATCCTGGACAGTGGGCGTTACCTGGAGGGCGGGTCGATGCAGACGAATCAGCTTTTGAAGCAGCTGTTCGCGAAGCCGAAGAAGAGGTGGGACTGCGTCTATCTTCTGAGAACCTTCTAGGACGCTTGGATGATTACCCGACACGTTCTGGCTACGTGATTAGTCCCTTCGTATTTTGGGTAGGCGGCGATCTTGAACCGATAGCAAACCCCAACGAGGTGGCATCAATCCATCGGATTTCGATTCGAGAACTCACGAGGTCTGATTCTCCTCGGTTTGTTTCGATTCCTGAAAGCAATCGTCCGGTAGTGCAACTCCCAATTGGCGGTGATCTGATTCACGCCCCTACCGGAGCTGTTTTATACCAATTTCGAGCTGTTGCATTTGACGGCGACAACGTGAGGGTCGATGAGCTTGAACAACCTGTCTTTGCTTGGCGATAGCACAGGGGTTAAGCAGTTAGCCGTGCACCGATATTGATGAATCAGGGTTTATGGTTCGCGTCCGACGGAAATTACCCATGTCGATAGACAACGAAGTGTGAGGGCCTGCGTTTTTAACCGATGCGCAGTGGTTTACCTATGTTTCCGCTAAGCACTTCCGGCTCTGTATTAGTGATATGAACATCGTCTTCAATACGGATGCCACCAAACCCTCGTAGGGCGTCTACCTCTGACCAAACAACCTCGTGTGTGAATTGGTCCCGCAGGGCGGGGTCTCCGAGAAGTGCATCGATGAAATACACCCCTGGTTCCACGCTTGTGATCATTCCTGCTTCGAGCGTTCGATCCGTTCGAAGATATCTTGACTGTGGATGAGAACTTGGCTCACGCCCAGAGGGGTATCCCCCTGCGTCGTGGACGGTGAGACCAATGAGATGGCCCAAACCGTGGGGGTAGAACAAAGCAACGGCTCCTGAAGCGACCAACTCGTCGACTTCACCCCGCAGCAAACCGAGTTCCAACAAACCCGAGCCGATCACTCGTGCGGAATCCAGATGAATTTCGCGCCATTCCTGACCAGGTCGACAGCGGTCAATCGCTAGTTCCTGTGCACTTAGAATGACTTGCCACAGGAAGGTTTGAACATCTGAGGGTTCTGCGCCCACCACCATCGTCCGGGTGACGTCGCTGGCGTATCCCGAGAACTCTCCGCCCGCGTCGATAAGAAGAAGCTCACCCTCTTCGATGACTCGAGTGCTGGGGTTGAGACTGTCGTCTTGACCGTAAAAGTAATGGAGGAAGGCACCATTCGGTCCGCTGGCAACGATGCTGGGGTAGGCGGTTCTCACGGCACCGGCACGGAAAAATTCTGCTTCCATACCAACTTGAACTTCGCGTTCTGTCATTCCGGCGGATGCTGTGTTGTACACCCAATCGAAACCAGCTTTGCTTGTTACCGCCGCTGACCGTAAAGCGGCTAGCTCCATTTCGTCTTTACGTATTCGCTCTTCGCCTATCCCAGCTTGAATTTCTATGTTGTCTTTCGCTTCAATTATTTGCCGCCCATCTCTTGCTTTAAGCCAGCCTTCTAGTTGCTCAAGTGGCTGCCCTATCGGATCGGCGGGTTGGTGCCATACCTGGTCATCGACACTCGATCGCGGCCCGAATAACTCCCAATGCTTTTGTTTGGCGTCAAAGACGAGAACTGCGTCTGGGATGCCCCGCCCAGTGAGATAGGCAAAGTCTGGGTGAGGGTGGAACGAATGTTCCATGTCGCTGCCCGCCATTGGTAACACTGATCCCGACCGGACTAACACAATTTCGTTGTCAAGATTCCATCGACGTGTAACTCGGTCTCGGCGTTTCGAAACTAACTTGTCGCTGTCCGGGTTTGGCATAAGAGAAATCTACTCCCGGTCAGCACCATTTGGCGCTTCGTGTAATTGTGGGGCTATGACTACTTTGATTACGGGAGGCACAGGCTTCATAGGAGCCGAAATAGCTCGAATGCTTGTGGGGCAAGGTGAAGATGTTCACGTCGCTCATCGCTCGGGAAATCTAGGGCGCTTAGAAGGTATTGCTGACCAGGTCCAGCTCCACCAGTTTGATCTGTCGGTGGCGGGAAGCGCTTCGGCCTTACTTTCCAAGGTCGCCCCAAAAAGGCTCTTTCATTTCGGGGCCATTCTCACTGCTCCAGGGGAGGAAGACCCTCAAGCATTACTCCAAGCAAACGCCGCTGGCTTCATAGAAACCATTGAAGCAGCACGCACCGCGGGAACTGAACAAATGATTTTTGCCAGTTCAATCGGCACCTACGGTCGAGATACCGGCGGGGGAATCATTAACGATCTGACATTGCAAAGACCGCACTCGGTTTATGGAGTCTCGAAGGTATTAGGCGAAAATCTTGGAGCCTATTACCGCCATAAATATGGTTTGGATTTTCGCGGCTTGCGATATCCCTCGATTGTCGGGCCGGGCGTCACCACTTGGAGCGTGGCGCAATACACCAGTTGGATCATCGAAAAACCCGCTCTGGGTGAGCCGTTCGAGGTTTGGGTGCCTCCAGAAGCTGTTGTGGCGATTTTGCATTATCAAGACGCTGCGCGTGCAGCCATCGAATTATCGGATGCACCCATTGAGGACATCAAGTCTATTAACTATCTCGTAGATGGAATTCAACCCACCCCAAACGCAGGTGAGCTAGCCGACGTTGTCCGCTCTCGACTTCCGGGAGCAGAAATTAGCTTCACTACCCCCAAGGACACTCCAGCAGGGTCGGTTCGTATCGATGACAGCGCTGCACGTCAAGAGTGGGACTGGGAGCCAAAATTCGATACTGAAGGCATGGTCGACGCGGTCATCGCGGAGGTGGCGGGAAATTGAAGTAGTCGAATGCCACTGCGAACAAGCGCAGGGGGTTCAGGGAGTGACTTCTCATAAAATCTCAAGGTGTCTAGAAAGTTTTCTTTCCTCTTCTCTTTCAGGTGGTGGTTCGAAGAACGCTCAACACGCAGAATTGTCGTAGCGCAGCAACCCAATCTTCTTCTCGTTCTATGCCTTGTAGCTCTGGGCGCAGCTTGGGTTTGGTCTGACTCTTTATCTGTTGTCGTCATCAACAAAATTTGTTGGTTGACGTGGTCAGCTGATGAGTTGTTTCGAGGAGTCAACCCTTGGCGACGATTACTTGGTGTCGTCGTTGCCATCTTCACTGTTGCGAACTGAGGCTGAAAATCCTTTGAGCGCATTCGGGCTAAAGTCCGACAATTAACAATCGCTCTTCAGGGGGAAGACATGAGCATCGAACGCTCCGCGGAAGTTATGGCCACTTATTTGGGAGAAGTTCTCGGCAACCGGCGATTCGACCTTATTCCGAGCTTCGTTGATGAGGAAATGTTGGATCATGCGACAGGAATGCGGGGTCCTTCGGCTCTTCACGCTCATGCCACTGGCTTTTGCGAGAACATCCCCGGTGTCGAGATTGAAATTGAGAATATCACTGCAACGGAGGACGCCGCTTTCGGGATCTGGAGCTGGACAGGTGAACCTAATCAGCCAATGGGGACCTCATCGAACGGCAATCCGATATTTCCTCAACGCGTTCTTAGCGTGTTCAGGTTGCGCGACGGAATGCTGATTGATTACGAAGCGTTCGTGGATGCTGGTCAAGTTCGCGCTCAAATTTCCGCTCCTTAAATTATTCGGTATTTACCCTTGTGATGACCGATGACTCGGTTACCAAGGGCAGTCGATGTGTAATTTCGGTTTACACTTTCGGTCTCAGGTTTCTTATCTAAATCTCATAAAGCTTTCAGCTTCAGTTCAGCTTCATTGGAGATGTTGTTCTCTGAACACAGACCACATCTAGGAGTTTGACCATGATTCAACGACCGAAAGTCAAATGGATAGCACCCATTGTTTTGTGCGGAGCACTGATTGCCGGAAGCTCAGTGGCGATTGCCGCCGCTACCTGGAACGATCCCGATGGCGATGCTTCAGTTGATCTTTCGTTAACAAGTAGAGCCTCAAGAGAAGATCTTGAAACGCTCAAGGCCGAAGTTAGGGCTGAGATGGAAGCTCGCAAAGCTGAGATGCAAGAACGTTTAGCTGCACGAGTTGAGTCCGGTGAAATCACTCAGGCGGAAGCGGAAGAGATTCGAGAGAAAATGGCTGAACGCAGAGCCAAACTCGAACAGCGCAAAGGCGAGATGCGCGGCTAGACAATCCGCTCTTTAGAATCGTTAGGCCCCGGACCCTCGATCAATTGGCGCCGGGGCTTGACGCTTTCACCGTGTCGTTCTAGGTGTCGGGCCTATGTTCAGGAATCTCAGAGCCCGCTTCCGTGACCACTACCCAGCTTCCCATAGGCACCAGATCAACTGATGATAGGTATAGGGTCGCAGGCTTGTCGGCGGTGCCGACGTCCATACGAAACAACAGTCGACGTGCTATGCGCGCCAGCAGCGTTTGTTTGGCCCCACTTACGGGCACGTCTCGTCGCCCTGAGTTGCGAGGGACATCGGGAGCTAGAAACTCCAACATGGGAATAACTTATCAAACGTTTAGTAGGCAATCAGACATACAGCCGTCTTCACGTCCAGTACTTCCCATCTAGCCTCGTGGCATGGGCAACGATTGGAGTTCAGCTAGCCATGTCGCAGGGCACGCTATCGTCGGTGAAATTCTAGGTTTTGAATGCTTAGGGGTGACTATCCGTTGGACGGACCAGCATCTGGGGGTGTGTCGTTGGCCGGCGATGCCTGATCACGTTTTTGATCAGCTGCAGTTCCAGCGTTACGGCCCCGACGATGATGAGTTTAACGCAATTAAGGATTGGGTGATTCGTCGAACTAAGTCCTATCTCGCAGGTTCCGTAGCTGAGGATCACCTCACCGGAGACTTTGAAGCGGCCTGGTTGACGTCGGACCTAAACATGATCAGCGTTGTAACTCGCAACGTATTCGGGTTGGAAGGTCCATCATTCGATGAGCAAATGACGAGCGAGATTTATTACGACGTTGACCTTGGCTTAGAACTGGAGGATCTGCAACGTGTTGTGCATCGAGCCCGAGAGTTGTGGGAAGTGGAAGTGCGCGAAATGGTCGCCGCTAACCAAAAGTGGCTACGTGATGTAGCAGAGCTTTTAAATAAAGAGAAGGCTCTCAGCGGTGATGCGGTTCGTTCTCTACAAGTCAGCGGCTAAGAAAAATACGGGAGAATGAAATCGGCTTAAGATCTGACCATGACTGGATCTTCTAACCAACAACTCCTTGAATTACCTGAGGTTGACACCTGGGGTCTTGCCGGTAAGACCGTATTCATTACCGGCGCAGCATCTGGGATCGGTGCCGCCACTGCACGTCTAGCCGCGTCAGATGGCGCGACTGTGGTTGTATGCGACCTCGACGAGGCAAACGGCAAAGAGGTCGCTGAGGAAATCGGAGGCAGCTTTGTTGCACTGGATGTGACGTCTTCGGATTCATGGAAGTCAGCAACTGAACAATTGCAACAACTTGACATCGCGATTCTTAACGCCGGCGTCGAATTTAGAGATCCTGTTGATTTCCAGCGAACTCCCGATGATCCCGGCACATGGGATCTTGAGCTCTACGAACGAGCGAGGGGCGTAAACGTGGACGGCGTAGCTCTTGGACTACATGCCTTAGTTCCGATTTTCGACCGTTTGGGTGGTGGCTCTATAACTGTCACTGCGAGTCTCGCGGGGCTAATTCCCTGGTCACCAGATCCGATTTACAGCATGACCAAGTGGGCCGCTGTTGGGCTTGTTCGCGCCGCTACAACTTCTTTGCGGCGCAAAAACATCATGATTAACGCCGTATGCCCAGGCGGTGTCGCAACTCCAATGACCAGAGTTTTCGATGGTTCCGTTCCACCAGGTATGGCTGATCCTCTACATATCGCGACCGCCCATTTGGGAATCGCGACCTCGGGGTATTCGGGTCGAGTTATCAAGGCCGTGGCTGGATTCCCTCACGCTGCGCATCAGTTCGCAGAGGTGACCAACACTTTTTGAGCCTCAGACGAGTCCGAACGCCGTTGGGGTGAAACTCGGTGGTCATCTCAGTGTTGTCCCGGGTCGGGGGAATAAACCTGGTGGGCACCGAATTGATTTTTGTTCACCGGGGAACCGGTTTCGGCGAAGTGCGCTACTCCTCTCACAACGGAATCCAGGTAGGCGCCGATTGTCTGAATAACGTTCGTGTTGTATGCCTCTAGTTTCAGCGGATCACCGTCCGATCTGACGTAAGAAGTCACTTCGATACCGAAATCACATGTGGAGGAAGTGCTGGGGTTGATCCTCCAATTGGCGACAGCAATTTTCCCCGATGGGGGGCCAACGATTAGGTCATATCCACTGCCATCAATCCATTCGAGCACATCTCGCTGGTAATGAACCCCGCTGTAGTAGTACACATGGTCGCGGCCTGCAGGTCCGGGCCAATGTTCAACCGGGTTCGAGTCACAGAACGGATGGACGTTGACTAGATTCCCTGGTTCGTTAATGGCGATCCATACGTCTGAGGCGCTTGCAGCCACTCGCGATGTTGCCTGTATCGGCGGCGTGGGTTTCAAACCTCGCCCAGCGAAGCGTTCATCCATGTTCTGCATAGAAAATCCCCTCCCTTTGCTCGTTAGCGGTTGACCTTAGGCTTGATCGCTGATCCGGGGTGGCTCAATCCAAGGTTGTGCTATCTCCATCCATTCCGTGGCAAACGCGCCCTTGGTTTCGACGGTGGATTCTCCCAGAGGTAAGCGTCGTGTCAGAACTTTGCAGAACTCGTAAGCAGTGGAAACCACTAATTCTTCCGCGTCGCTTGGGCCCCAAGTCCATGACTCGCCGCTAGGGCTGAGAAGTTCGAGTCGGACCGGTTCGGCGGGCATTGACATGCCGCGATTGATGTAGCTGAACTCTCTGGTTACATAGCCGATGTGGGCGATGTGTCGTAGCCGGTCAGTTGGGGGATACGGAACATCAAATGTGTCAGCTAGGTCGTGAGAATGGGTCCAAGTTTCCAAAAGTCGGCTGGTTGCCAACGATCTGGCCCCAATATCTGGACCAAGCCAGGTGATTCGAGCTTTCGGTTCAGTCTGTCGTAAGGCATCGACCATTGAAGCGCGAACCTCTAGAAACCAGCCCCACAATTCGTTACCTGCCTTGGCGTTCGTCTCCGAAACGACCAACTCGTGGACAGACACCTCACCGTTAGCTAGCCGGGCGCGGATCTCAGTGAACGTTACGGGATCACTAACCGCTAGATAACAAACCCAGTCTGTGGCTCCTAAATGGAGGATAGTTTCGTAGCTATCCCAGCCTTCGGCGACGGTTGGGGCTCGCCATAGTTCTTCGGTGAATCCGTGTACGACTCCAGCAAGCGCCTCCGTTTCGGCTTCTATGTCAGCACAAATCTGTTCCACGGACAGATGCTACTGCTGTTTTCTTTTTTGACAGATGGGCTATAGAGCTTCAGGTTTTCTAGCTTGCCGTAACGCATAAAAGGTGACTGCAGCAGCGCTTCCTACATTGAGAGAATCGGAAGTTCCCGACATAGGGATCTGTATTCGCCTTGTAGCCGATGCGAGGGCACCGTGGCTAAGTCCAGATCCCTCGGCGCCGAGCATTACGGCAACTCTGTCGGTGGCTGAATAGGTCAATGCTGCTAGGTCTAGCGCATCTTCATTTGGCGTCATAGCTAGTAACTCAATCCCCGAGTCATGCAATGCCGTGAGGCCTTCTTCTATGTCGTTAAATCGGGCATAGGGAAGAGCGAACCCTTCGCCCATTGAGACTCGGCAACATCGACGCGACAGGGGGTCGATGGAGTCTGGGCTCAGAAGCAGCGCGTCAATATCTAGGCCAGCTGCGCATCGAATGATTGTTCCCAGATTTGTTGGATTGTTTATGCCTTCGACAACAACGAAAGACTTATGTGATGGTTGGTTCAACAGTTCTTGAGGCATAGGGAGTTCTTTGCGAAGGAAGCAACCCAAAGCGCCTCGGTAGGAGTGATAGCCAGCTATCTGCTGCAGGACTGAATCATTCGCAGCGAACACGTCGACGTCGTCGAATTGAGTGGGTAGCGGCTGGGTTCGTTTAGCGTCCACAAGCGCCGACTGGAGTCTGTAGCCCGCTGCTATCGCTCGTTCGATAACTAGGTCTCCTTCAGCAATGAAGATGCCCGCGAGGTCTCCGTCCGGGCCTTCTCGACGTAGGCGCAGCGATTTGTCGCTCAGTCCTTGGAACACGTCGATGCGTGGGTCTGTGGGGTTGTCAACTGCTATCAGCACACCTCCATTCTCATAGAGCAGGACCTAATCGGCAAAAAGCCGGCACCTATCTCCGTGCTCGGGTTTGAAGCAGTCAAAGAGTCATAGCGCCCTTAAAGCGTTCCTTATCCACTTCCGGTGTTTTAATTACTGAACGTTTGTTTAGTGTATAATTGGGTCCGAAATGAAAATTAAAGACACCGTAAAAGAGGCAACGGTATGAAAAGTTACAGAGTCCAATACGACAATCGGACCGAAGAAGAAATCAAGAACTGGACCTACGAGGGACCACCTTTGTTCGGGGCACAATCGAAGCGCCAAGGCATAGTGACCCGGATTATTCTGGCCCTGTTTAGAGTGAAGACCCATCGCAACTACCCCGACGGTGGGTTCCGACAACGACAAAAATCAGCTGCTTAAATCCGCTCTTAGGTTGAGAACTGCTTCCGCCCTGGACCGCCTAGCGTTACGTGAGCGTTTGGGTGAGCGCTAAAGTCCAGCTATGACTGTGACATTGGTGACCGGCGCGAACTCCGGTCTCGGCCGCGCGACTGCCCTTTTATTGGCCCAAAGAGGACACAAGGTATACGCAGGGATGCGGAACATAGAAAAGGGCGCCAAACTTCTGGAATTGTCCGAAGATTACGACCTTTCGGCAATTGAAATTGATGTCGCCGATAACTCTTCGGTGCTTAGATGCGCGGAGCAGATCGAGGCTAACGGCGACACTGTTGACGTTCTAGTAAATAACGCCGGCATCGCGCTCAACTCCGTTACAGAAGACATCGATATTGATAAAGCGAAAGAGGTTATGGACGTCAATGTGTGGGGGCCTGTTCGATGCGTGAAAGCATTCGTCCCGGGTATGAGAGAACGTGGTTCAGGGCATGTCTTTCAAGTCTCTTCCATTGCAGGGCTGATTGGCCACATTGGTCAAACGGTTTACGTAGGGTCGAAGTTCGCTTTGGAAGGTATGAGTGAAGCCTTGGCTCAAGAACTCATTAGTTTCGGGATTCGGGTCCATATCGTTGAACCGGGTGTCACCCGTACTGCAATTTTGCCTAAAAACGAGGGGAACCCTGTACCAACTGCCTATCAGGATCACTACGACAGAATGTTTCAGTTTTATACCGCTGGTATCGAAGCATCGATTCAGGCCGAATCGTTTGCCGAAACCATTTATGGTGCCCTTAACAGCGAGGAATACCAGTTGCGTTACGTGTGTGGCTGGGGTGGCGAAGAAATTGGCGAGCGCCATAGAACCATGAGTGACGAAGAGTTCGTCGAGATGGGGTCGCTGGTGTCATCCGCCGAGGAGTACGGTCTCGCGTTCTTTGATCTTTTCGGGCTGCGCATCTAACAATGAAAGGCACTGCCGCGGCGCTATGTGTCGATTTCGTCACATATTCCGTCATTGGGCATGCAACGCCTCGCCGATGATTTCAGACTTTGCAGACAATCCATGCTTCTTCGGCTGGCCATTTTCTTGCCCAATCGACTGTCGCATAGGTGTGCGGACTCCCCAAAGAATCCTAGTTTCCAAAGAGCAGTACTTCGGAGTCGACTAGCGAAGCAATTCGCTCTTTGGAATAACCCAGCACCGAACTAAGCACAGATTCGTTGTCTGCGCCCATCCCAGCGACTCGACCGTTGGTTCCAATATCCACTCCCCCCGCATTACGTGCCGGGATTTTCAAGTTCGTGTTTGTATCGGCAAGAAGTTCGCGGTGGCTAGCCCAATCTGAGTAAGCAAGATCATCTATTGAAACCATTTGGGCTGCGGTAAAGGGTGAGTTGCTTTCCAGGGCTAACAAGAAGTCATCGAAACTTTCGAAACTTGCAGCCCACTCTGTCAACATGCTGATTATCTCATCTTTGTGTAAGTCCCGTTCAGCGAGCTCGGCGAAGCGGGGGTCCTCAATCAATTCAGATCGTCCCATTGCTTCAGCTAAGTCCGGAAACCAAGCCACGGGACTGCCGGCCACTCCCCACAGTTCACCATTGGGCAGCTCCAGTATCGGAGATTCGTGACAAAAGCCGCCGTTTGTAGGATCCCAGCCCCCAGCTAGTTCTGTTGAAACCCACTCTTGCACATACACCAGTGATTCGATCATGCAGACATCAAGGTGGCCGCCAAAGCCTCTTCGTTCGACTTGAACCAACATTGCGTTAATTGATGTCGCCGCCGACAACGCAGTTACTGAATCGCCAAGCACTAAAGAAGGCTGGCGTGCCGGTCGATTATTCTTTCGCTGGTCATACTCGATTAGCCCAGATTCCAAATGCCCAATGGGTGCGTATGCTCTCCGATTTACCCAGGGCCCAGTCTGACCAAACCCTGTGATGCTGCAATAAACGAGTCGGGGATTTTCTTTGCTAAGGCTCTCGTAATCCAACCCATATTTTGCCATTACACCTGGCCGAAAATTTTCGACGATCACATCACATTGAGCCGCTAGTTCGGCCACAAGTTGTGGTGTCTCATCGTGTGCCAAGTTGAACGAACAGAAGAGTTTACCGGCGTTTTGTTGAGCAAAGTAGGGCGTTATCTCGTTCTGTAGTAGAGGAGGAAACGTTCTGGTCAGATCACCTTCGGGAGGCTCGACCTTGATGACCTCAGCTCCCTGGTCGGCGAGAATGCGGGTAGCTAGCGGCCCAGCTACGACGCGGGTGAAGTCCAATACTCGAATACCTTGGAGCGGTCCCATGCGGAAAGTTAACCTCTTTGTCTCGGTCCTTCTTAGGCCGGTAACCGCAGACTAGGCATACCAGATCAAGTTCCGACGAGTAAATCGTCCGCAGAGCAAAGTTTCGGCTCAGGTGCGCGCTTCGATAGTTCGAGTTCGGGAGAAAATTATCGAGCGCCTCTAATGCCCGAAAAAACTGATACCCCCCATGCACCATCTTTCTTGTGAAGTATGTAAAAGCTGTCGATCGATTCGATCACCGATCCATCTTTGCGGTGCCGGGTGCCTTCTATGGTCAGATGTGCACGGGTTTCTTCAAGGTGAACGATGCGAATCTCGGTCTGGGGATGGTCAAAGCCAGTGGCCTCGCGCATCTTTTCGGGATCGAAGGGGTACCGTTCGCGAAGCTGTGTCTCATTTTCAGAGACATATATCACCGGCAAATGCACCAACGCTTGCAGGTCATCGCGAGTACCGCTCACAAAAGCTTCGTTGTACCGGCCCATAAAGGCCTCGATTTCTGCTTCGAGTTCTTCTCGGCGCACATCAGTCATACTCATAGAAGGCAACTTAATATGTCAGCGTTCTCAGGGTTCGTTCGTGGCCTCGAGATCAGTCGTTAAAGCAACGAAATACTTGCCTAGTAGCCGGCACTTATGTCCCGTCTACCAGGGACAATGCCGACACCCGGTGCCGCAACACCAAGCTCGGCCCTTTAAAAACTTAGCTGTGAACACCTGAAAACCAGTGTCCGGGTCTATGTAACTGTCTTCACCGGCAGCTTCAGCCTCATCATGTTTTTGACGTGCGGCTTCTGAAATCACAGGCCTAGAGCCTAGGTCAGCGAAGGCCCATTACTCTGGATCCAAATCCTTTGATTCATTCAGAAGATCAGACTCCGATTCTTCGTCGGTTTCGACAATCGGACGCATGGCCTCTGCGATACCGGTCACTGCGCCCAACACTCCGCTGAACTCTGTCGGAACAACGATTTTTGTGGCCCTTCCATCAGCAATTTGAGTTAAAGCTTCGAGGTAGCGGACAGCCAGAACATCACTGGTTGGGTCTCCGTCATGAATGGCCTGAAAGACTTGGCGGGTGGCTTCGGCCTCTCCTGCGGCAACGGTTTGCAACCGGTAGCTTTCCGCTTCGGCGACAGTTCGTACCGCCTGTGCTTCACCTTCGGCGGCGAGAATCGCACTTTGCCTTTGGCCTTCTGCTTCAAGAATTTGGGATTGTTTTTCACCTTCGGCTCGGGTGATTTCCGACTCTCGGAACCCTTCAGCTTCGGTAACTGTTGCGCGCCTCGTGCGTTCAGCCTTCATCTGTTCATGCATAGCGGCCATTACATCTGGCGGTGGGTCGATGCGCTGGATCTCAACGCGAACTACGCGCACTCCCCATTTGTCCGTTGCTTCGTCAAGTATCTCTCTGAGGGCCGCGTTAATGCGATCTCGAGACGTCAAGGCGCCGTCGAGTTGTAGGTCTCCGACAAGGTTTCGCAAGTTGGTCTGGGCCAGCTTGGTAATTGCGAGGACGAAGTTGGCGATGTTGTAGACGAGGCGCTGAGGGTCGGTCGGTTCGTAAAACACCACAGCATCTACTGAGACAACAACGTTGTCGGAGGTGATTACTTCTTGGGGTGGAACATCGACGACCTGCTCTCGCATGTCAACCCGTTGGATGGTGTCGATGAAGGGGACAATGATCTGAAGCCCTGATTCTTTGGTCTCTTTGTACTTGCCGAGGCGTTCAACAATTCCTCGTTCATAGGGTCGGACTATCTTCACGCCAGCAACCAGGAAGAGAACAACAACTATGGCGATAACAGCCAAAAGTACGTACGTAAACATTATTTTGATCCTTGGTCGGGAGCCTTACGAACAACGACTCGGGTACCTCTTATTTCAGTGATCTCGACAGTGAAGCCAGCGTCGATTGGTCCGAGGTCGGAGATCGCTCTCCACTCTTCGCCACCGACTTTGACTAGACCCGACGTTGCTGGGTCTCCGGAAATACTTTCTATTGTCCGACCGAAAGCTCCGATCAATCGGTCATGTCCAGCTCCTGGTGGCGACTTCATAGCAGCTATGGAGATTCTGCTTCTTCGCCAAAAGACCGAAAAGAGCGCGCCTCCGAGACCAACGAACACAATCCAGTCGACCACCAGGGGCGCTCCAAAAAAAGCTAAGACCATGGCGACCGCTGCACTGATACCAAACGGAATCAGAATAAACGTTCCTGCAACAAACATTTCGCCTGTGATGAGCGCGGCCGCGATCACCAACCAGATCCAACGCCAGGTATCAGGGTCTACGTCCATATGGTCCTTTGCTCACCTTGAAGTCTAGGCCCACTTCCCCACAGAGCCAGACCCCGATGAGTTACGACCTGTGGGCAATAGCTAGTCGTTGTTT